>JAVBMM010000207.1:0-14558 GCA_031552425.1 Bacteroidales bacterium
CAAATTCATTTCAGATTTTAGGAATAACTTATAAGAACATTACAGATTTAAAAAACATTCCGCTAAAAACAGCTTTAGTAATAGGAGAAAATGCAGCAGATGATATCGTTAAAGCAAATGGAAATATAATAAAAGACTATATCTCAAAGGGAGGGCATGTACTTTGCCTTCGCCAGGACTCTACTCATTTGCCGAACGTAAATGCAATACTTGAAAAACCATTTAAAAGCGTTCTCCCGGATATAGATAACCCTGCTTATCCATCCCTGGTAAGACCTTCACGTAATTGTTTTAATATAAACCCGGAACGACAGGATCATCCGGTAATGTCCGGAATACATAGACGCAACTTACAAATGTGGTCTGATTATACTAACTGGGAAGAAACAAAACAAAGCTTTCCTGCAATATATCCTGTAACAGATGGATTTATACCAGTAGATAAGGCTTCGCTCGCAACAACAGCCATACTCTGTAATTATGGAGCCGGGCTCGAAGGCGTTGCATTAGCAGAACAATTCATTGGTCAAGGAAGCTTGATATTAAGTGCCTTTGACCTTGTCCGCCGTGCAGGTATTGATCCTGTTGCAGATCGTTTGTTGCTGAATTTGATTGCTTATAATGCAACAAAAGAAGAGCATGAACTTTACCAACTTATAACCGGTACAATTATCTGGGGCGATTACGAAACGGAAAAAGGAATATTGACAGGCATTAACAGCGGATTAATGGTAAATTCGACACCGAGAATACCTGAAATAGCTAAAAGTAAGACAATAACCATAACAGAAAAAGGAGACCAGTTTGCACCCGGACTGAGAGTGGCATTTGCTTCTCGCCCAGGATTGCAATATGTTGCAAACGGGCGCCGGCCTTTTGGCCCTTACTATTTGAGAGGCTTTAGCGCAATGCCTGAAATCTCGGATAAAAATTCAACAGAGGGAGAAGGTAGATTTTGGTGCAGGGTATTGCCTCAGGTTAATACAGCTGTTACCAAGGTTTGGAACCCCACCAATGTCTCCCTTGTAATAAAAATTAGTGTAAACGGAAAAGATATAAATCAGGAAATAAAGGCCAACAGCACCTCAGACGTAGATTGTCCGATAGATTCAGATAAAATTGAAATGAGTTTTAAAGGAGACAGAAGACTTGTATTGTTAGAGACTGCTTTTATAAACAAAAAAAGAAATAACTAATCGTTTTTTATAATTAATACGAACAGGCGTTGAAATCATTCCGTTAGTGGATAATTTGCTTGGTAAAAAGGCGTTTTAATCGCACATTTAGCATACCATTGGAGTAATAAGAATGTTTAATACTTATTACCAAGCAAAGTGATTTCAATTTTCTTAAAAGCTATTTAAAGCAAAAAGGTGTAACAAGTAAACAAGTTCTTTTTGACAAAAATACTTTTGGAGGGTTACTTTAATCGTAGTAGCTCCGCCGGGAATCGAACCCGAATCTAAAGTTTAGGAAACTTCTATTCTATCCATTGAACTACAGAGCCGTCTTTATCTGGAAAAGAGACCACAAAAGTACTCTTTTTTTTATATAAATCAACATCCCTAGCCTTTAAAGCATGAAGTCATTGACTTTTAAAAATGATTTTACATTTAGGGTCTATTTAAATAAAGCATTGGTATTATCTTATCCTCAAGAGAGAATTAATGGCCTCGGGCAAATGGCGTTATATTTCCCCTTAAATAAGGGGCAGGGGTTCTTTTCGACAAAGTCCCTTTTTTGATTCCTTTTTTGTAGCCCCAAAAAAGGAATGAAGAAATTTTTTTTATCAAGAAAAAAGGTACAGTTCTCAAGGTGCCAGCCTTACTCTTTTTAATTCGAAAAAGTCAAGATATCTTTTATACTAAAAATATCAAAATGATTGAAAATGTCAATTTTTTTATAATTTATACCATCTTTGTACATTATTTTTATCGAACTTTGTGGTCTTCAAAAATATCCGTTTATGAAAAATATATTTAGTATAATCATATTGTTTGTATCTATAGCTGTTTTAGGGCAACAAAATCTAAGTTCAGATTCCATCCGGACTTATTTTATTGACGAAATTGTCGTAACATCTTCATATAAAGAAACCAATCCTTTACAAACACTTCCCGGTTCGGTTTCTATTCTCTCTTCTTCCCAATTAGATGGGATGCAAATTAATAATGTGAAAGATATTTCTTCTGTAGTACCTAATTTCTTTATTCCGGATTATGGGTCAAAAATGACTGCCCCCGTTTATATCCGTGGGATAGGAAATAGAAGTTCCGGACAAGCTACCGGTATGTATGTAGACCAAGCTCCCTATCTCAATAAATCTACTTTCGATTTTGAGTTTGAGGATATCCAACGGATTGAAGTATTACGCGGGCCTCAAGGAACCCTTTTCGGACGTAATTCTATGGGAGGGATCATCAATATTTTCACTCAATCTCCTTTTCAAAATAAAAAGACAAAAATCGGAATCACCGGAGGAAATTACGGCTTATTCAAAGCCAATGCATCAAGCCACAATCTCATCAACAAAAACTTCGGAATTAGTCTTGGAGGATACTACAATCACTCCGATGGATTTTTTACGAATGAATATTCAGGAAGAAAAGCCGATCGGACAGATGCTGCAGGAGGGAAACTGAGATTCGATTGGAAAATGAATGATTCGTTCAAGGCATATTTGCTGTTCAACTACGATTACACTGATCAAGGAGCTTTTCCCTATGGAGCATATAATCCTGCAACAGGAGAAACAGCTCCTGTAAATATCAATGATCCGAGTAATTATATGCGAAATCTATTCAACAATACTTTAAATTTAGAATACAAGAACGAACATATCTTATTGTCTTCCACAACATCTTTTCAATATTTGGATGATAATATGAATATGGATCAGGATTTCTCTCCCGAACCAGTATTTACTTTGAATCAAAAACAAAATCAACAAACCATATCACAAGAATTTTCAATCAAATCCAATGACAAAAAAAACTATCAATGGAGTTTCGGCATATATGGCTTTTATGATCACTTAACGACCAACGCTTTGGTAGAAATGAAAGAAGGAGGAATTGAAATCATTGATAATGTATTCAGAAGCTTAAAGCAAATGTATCCGAGTATGCCTACCATTACAGTGTCGGATGATGAAGTACCCCTTCCTGGAGAGTATGCTACTCCAAGCATGGGAGGAGCTATTTTTCATCAATCAACTTACAACCACTTGTTTATTGATGGATTATCGATTACGGCAGGAATCCGTTTGGATTATGAAAAAGATGAATTGAATTATGATTCAAATTCTAAAATGGATTTAAGTGTTCGCCCCACGATGCCTCCCATCACCATTCCGATGGCATTGGATACGACCCTACAGGGTTCTCAATCCATGCATTTTACAGAAATACTTCCCAAAGTCTCACTTAAATATGCTTTCAACAAAAAAAATTATGTCTATGCTTCGGCAGCAAAAGGATATAATCCGGGAGGATATAATGTACAGATTTTTTCCAAACTATCTGAAAACGCCTTGATGTATCAGGCAATGGCTAAAGCAAGGCTGAATCCTCCTGCACAGTCTATTACAATAGAAGATGCCGCTTATGATCCGGAATATAGTTGGAATTACGAAGTTGGATTCAAAGGTGAAATCATCAAAGGTATTCTTTCGACGTCTGTTGCACTTTTTTACATTGATGTGGATGATATGCAGTTGACAAAATTTGTGGAAGGAGGCGAAGGACGCATGTTGGCTAATGTAGGGAATGCTGTTAGCAAAGGTTTTGAAATAGAATTGAATGCAAAACTTGCAACAGGATTATATGCCGGAATCAATTACGGATATACTCATGCTACATTCAAAAACTATGATGATGGAGAAAATAATTACAATGGAAAATATCTACCGTATGCTCCTCAACAAACCTTATCCATATCAGGTTCTTACGTAAAAAAGTTCAATCATAAATGGATAGATAAGTTCAATTGTTTCGCACAATACAAGGGTGCCGGAAAAATTTATTGGACGGAAGCCAATGATATTTCCCAAGACTTTTATGGACTTTTAGACATGAAAGCCGGTGTCAGCAAAGGTATTTTTTCTGTCAACATTTGGACAAAAAACCTGTTGAACACCAATTACAATGCTTTCTATTTCGAATCCATGGGAAATGCTTTTTTCCAAAAAGGAAAACCCCTCACAATTGGAGGGGATTTAGTCCTGACATTTTGAGAAATCTGTTCACAGTTCACTGAGCCTCAATGGTAGCGAAGCTACCTAACTAATTAGCTCTTGGAGGCACTGGTCTGTTTCCTTTTTCTCCTTTATTATCTTTATGTCTTTGAGAAAACATTTGTTTCATAAAATCTTCTTCCGCCCGAATGTATTTATATATTTTTTCCGGAGAAAGTATTTTTTTGAATTTTTCCAGGTATTCTTTATCCAATTCAGCTTCTTTAATCTTGGCATCTGCATTAGCATCGATAATCTTCAAATAATCCGCATCAGTCGGTTTTTTCTCCGGATCCCGGAAGATTTTTCTGTTTTCACGCAATGTTTTATTTATTTCAAACTTTTTTTCTTGTAATTCATTACAAATCGGCCAAAAAGCTTGAGCTTCATCAGGAGTTAACTTCATTTTCTCCGTGATATATGCAACCCTTTTGGCTTTAAAAGTTTCCATATTTTCTTTCTTTTTTTCTTCTTTGTTTTGTACAGTTTGTGCAGAGACCCCTGCTAGCATAAAGCACAACAACATGCTGAAAATAATTCCTTTTTTCATACCTAATAAATTTAAATGTTTTGATATTATGTTATGAGTTTTATATGGCAACTATTTAATTTTCACCGATATAAAAAGCTTCCCGATAACTTTGTTCAATCGCTTGATATTCAAAATAATCATACACTTCATTATAACATTCTTCTTCAAAAAGATGTGATTGATTAATTTCTTTTTGATAAACGCATTCGGCAACTTGACTTGACTTGTCAAAATCTCCCTTAAATACTTTAAACATCAGTGCAATTCCTGCAAACATTGCAGCCATATACACCCAAGGTTTTATTCTTCCCCAAAGGTTAATGGTTTGCGGCTTTTCCACCTCAACATTCGACAATTTTTCTTTGATTTGATCATTCAGTTGATCAAAATATCCTTCCGGTACCCTAAATGGGGTTTTGTTACCGATTTTGTCTATTTCAGAATATTTTTTCTCCATGATGATTTTTATTTACAGTTGGTTAGACCAACAAAAAAAGGAAAGGTTTAATTTTTTCCTGTTAAAAAAACTTCGATTTTCTTAACAGCATGATGGTAGGATGCCTTCAATGCTCCGATGGAAGTCCCAAGTATATCAGACATCTCTTCGTAGCTCATTTCATCGTAATAACGCATATTAAATACCAAACGTTGCTTTTTCGGTAAAGACAAAATAGCCCGTTGTAGTTTCATTAAGACCTCGTCTCCATCAATGTAATCGGAACTTTCCAATTTGTTTAATAAAAAAGAAGTTTCATCTATCGAAACATTATTTTTATTCATTTGACTATTCAGGAAAGTGATGCATTCATTGATCGCAATTCTATACAACCAAGTAGAAATTTTTGCATCTCCACGAAAATAGTTAATATTTACCCAAGCCTTAAGAAAAGTATTTTGTACTAAATCATTTGCATCATCATGATCGACGATCATTTTTCGCACCTGCCAATAAATTTTTTCGCTGTAATGATATACAACTTCTTCAAAAGCCTTCTTCTGCGTGACCGGATCACGTAGTTTAGCTATAATTTCTTCTTCTTTATACATTTGGCTTTTTGTTTGATGCAAATGTAGGGAAAAAATTTTATCTTTGTCGCAAAACAGAAAAAGCATGTATAATTTACGTTTTAATGCTGTGGAAAGAGCTTTAAACAGGGCTCCCATAGAACCGGTTTCAATAGATAAAAAAACTTCCGAATACTTTGGAGTGGATGTTTTCAACAGACAAGCTATGAGGAAATATCTTTCCAATGAAACCTTCCAATTAATCTGTGATGCTATAGACAAAGGGACAACTTTAGACCGTTCCGTGGCAGAACATGTCGCTGCAGGATTGAGAATGTGGGCGATGGAAAAAGGTGCTACGCATTACACCCACTGGTTTCATCCTTTAACAGACGGAACAGCAGAAAAACACGATGCTTTTGTAGAACAAGATGACAATGGAGGCCTGATAGAAGAACTCAGCGGAAAATTATTGGCTCAACAAGAACCGGATGCTTCAAGTTTTCCAAGCGGAGGTTTGAGAAATACATTCGAAGCCCGTGGATATTCTGCATGGGATCCTTCTTCGCCGGCTTTTATCGTAGATAAAACATTGTGTATCCCTACCGTTTTTATTTCTTATACCGGTGAGGCTTTAGACTACAAAACTCCTTTGTTAAAGTCTATCAGCGCTATTAATAAAGCGGCAACGGAAGTTTGCAGATACTTCAATCCGGATGTGGATAAAATAATCACCTATTTGGGTTGGGAACAAGAATATTTTTTGGTAGATGATGCACTTTATCAAGCAAGACCTGATTTGTCTCTAACTAAAAGAACTTTGATGGGACATGAATCCGCCAAAAATCAACAACTCGAAGATCATTACTTTGGAGCGATTCCGCCCAGGGTACAAGCTTATATGAAAGATTTGGAGTATGAATGTTATCGCTTGGGGATTCCCGTAAAAACCCGTCATAACGAGGTAGCTCCGAACCAATTCGAATTAGCTCCTATTTACGAAGAAGCTAATTTGGCTGTAGATCATAATCTACTATTAATGTCCATCATGAAAAAAGTAGCTCGTAGGCATCGTTTCCGCGTGTTATTGCATGAAAAACCGTTCAAAGGCGTAAACGGATCGGGCAAACATTGTAATTGGTCTTTAGGTACCTCGCAAAAAGTTAATTTACTTTCTCCGGGAAAAGACCAAACAGAAAATCTAAGATTTATTTGTTTCATTACTAATATTTTGATGGCTGTACATAAACATGATGCTTTACTCAAAGCAAGTATTTCTACAGCATCTAATGCACATAGATTAGGAGCGAATGAGGCTCCTCCGGCTATTATTTCATCTTTTCTGGGAACGCAAATCAATGAAATTTTAGATAAATTTGAAGAAAGTTCCGGAAAAGAAGCAGTCATTTCAGATGGTAAAAAGAAAATGCGTTTAGGCGTAGGACAAATTCCGGAATTGTTAATCGATAATACGGATAGAAATAGAACTTCTCCTTTTGCTTTTACCGGCAACCGGTTTGAGTTCCGTGCAGTAGGTTCGTCTGCCAACTGTGCTTCGGCTATTATAGCCTTGAATGCCGCCGTGGCTTCCCAATTGCAAGACTTCAAAAAGGAAGTGGATACTTTAATTAAAAATGGTAAATCCAAAGAAGAAGCACTTTTTGATGTAATGAAAGCATACATCAAAGAATCTAAACCTATTCGTTTCGATGGAAATGGTTATAGCGAAGAATGGAAAAAAGAAGCTCAAAAACGTGGACTAAACTGTGAAACATCTGTTCCGGTTATTTATGATGCCTATACCACTCCGGAATCGGTAAAAATGTTCAAAGACACCCATATTTTCTCAGAAGTGGAATTACATGCCCGGAATGAAGTAAAATGGGAAATCTATACAAAGAAAATCCAAATAGAATCAAGGGTATTAGGAGATTTGGCGATGAACCATGTCATTCCCGTAGGAATCCGTTACCAAACATTATTGATAGAAAATGCCCTGGAATATAAGAAATTATTCGATTTACCTTCAGATGAGGAAGTAAGTGAAATAGAATCTTTAATCAAGGAAATGAAACATCATTTATCTGCCGTCAGGTCAAAAGTAGCATTTATGACCGAAGCAAGAAAAGTAGCTAATCGGATAGAAGATAGCCGGGAAAAAGCTATTGCTTATCATGACACTGTTCTTCCCTTTATAGATGATATCCGCAAGCACATCGATGAATTGGAGTTGATTGTAGATAACGAAATGTGGCCTTTACCAAAATACCGGGAATTATTATTTGTAAGGTAAACACTTGTCCAAGTTCAACTTAACAAAAACGTAACAATTTCGTAATCATAACATGATTTATTAGTAATAATCTTGCATCGTAATTCTAAATAATTATTACGATGAAAAAGATTATTATTTTTGCTGTAGTGGCACTAATCGCCATAGGATGTAAACAAAAAGGGAACGAAACAAACAAAGGATCGGTTCAAACCGAAATATCCGGAGCCGGAGCCACATTCCCTTTACCTTATTACAATGTAGTATTCAAAAATTACACTGAAGAAACCGGAAATAAAGTTACCTACGGAGGTATCGGAAGCGGAGGTGGTATCCGTGGACTAGCTGACAAAACTGTAGATTTTGGAGCTTCTGATGCATTCTTGTCAGACAAAGAGTTGGCAGAAATGCCGGGAGAAATTCTACATATCCCTACTTGTATGGGAGCTGTAGTTTTGGCTTATAACCTACCTGGAATAGACAGCTTAAAATTAAACGGGAAATTAGTTGCAGACATTTTCCTCGGAAAAATTAAAAAGTGGAATGATCCGGAAATTAAGAAATTAAATCCTAACATTTCATTACCTAACAAATCTGTCACTTCTGTTTATAGATCTGACGGTAGCGGTACTACTTTTGTTTTTAGCGATTACCTTTCCAAAGTAGATCCTGAATGGGCAGAAAAAATGGGAACAGGAAAATCCCTGAACTGGACTTCCGGTATATCTGCCAAAGGGAACCCTGGTGTGGCTGGAATTATTCAACAAACACAAGGTGCCATCGGTTATATCGGATCGGAATATGCTCTCTCATTAGGGATCCCAAGTGCTATTATGCAAAATAAAGCTGGAAATTTCGTGAAAGCCTCTACAGAAAGTATTTCTGCCGCAGCTAATATGGAATTACCTAAAGACATGCGAACTATGATCACAGATTCTCAAGAACCGAGTGCATACCCTATTAGTTGTTTCACATGGATAATTGTATATAAAGAGCAATCTTATGCCAATAGAAAAGCAGAACAAGCCCAAGGTATCGTCAACTTATTGAATTATATGATGAGCCCGAAAGCACAAGACATTGCTCCGCAAGTACATTATTCTCCATTGCCGGAAGCTGCTGTAAACAATGCTAAAGAGTTAATAAAATCAATGACTTTCAATGGGGAATCCATCTTGAAATAAGAAAAAATCAATGAAAGATAAAGTTTTCAAATATATTCTTTTCCTTTCCGCCTGTTCCATTTTATTTTTAACTGCCGGAATTATTTACTCTTTGGTTAGCAAATCATTAGGAACATTTCAACATTTCGGAATTGTAGATTTTATTACAAGTTCGGATTGGAATCCCCGGGAAGGAGAAGAAAAATACGGAGCTTTATCTTTCATTGCCGGTACTTTATTTACAGCTTTACCTGCTTTGCTTTTTTGCATTCCTTTTTCCTTTTCTATCGCTCTTTTTACCGGAGAATATTTCAAAGGGACAAAACTTGCTTCCTTTATCAATTCAATTGTGAATTTATTAGCCGGAATTCCATCTATTGTTTATGGTCTTTGGGGATTCTATACGCTCCGGCCATTAATGATAACACTTGGCTTAAATGAGCAGGGATTTGGTATTTTAACTGCTTCTGTGGTGTTGGCAATCATGATTATCCCTTATGCTTCTTCTTTAAGTGCCGAATTTATTTCAATGATTCCTTCCGACATGAAAGAAGGAGCTTACAGTTTAGGAGCAACGCGGATGGAAGTAATGCGTTTTATCGGGCTCCCGATGGTTAGTTCCGGCATTTTGGCTTCCTATATTCTTGCTTTAGGACGAGCTTTAGGCGAAACAATGGCTGTTACCATGCTAATAGGAAACACCAATAACATACCTCAAACAATCTCTGACACAGGGAATACAATGGCAAGTATTATTGCCAATCAGTTCGGAGAAGCTTCCGGACTTAAATTAAGCTCTTTGATTGCTATTGGACTTCTTTTATTTCTGATTTCAGCAATCATTAATTCCATTTCTAAAATCATTATGAAGAAAATGATATGAAAGGGACTTTTAACATAGCATATCGTCAAACAAAAGACAAAATTTTCCTTGGTCTTGTTTGTTTCTTTTCATGTCTTACCATGTTACCGCTTTTCTTTATTCTTTGGGAATTGATCAAAAAAGGATACAAACAATTTAATTTCAGTCTGATTTCGGAAGTCGCTCCTACCTCTATGGATGCCATGCTAGCGAAAATGAGCGGAGAAATTATCCCTGGAGGAGTTTTAAATGGTATTACAGGAGGATTACTAATTTTATCTGTAGCATGTATTATAGCCATTCCAATAGGAATACTGACTGGTATTTATTTATCCGAGAAATCTCAAACCCGTTTCGCATCGATCATTCGCTACCTGAGTGATTTAATACAAGGAATACCATCTATAGTGATCGGAATCATCGCCTATGCCTGGATAGTGAAGCCTTTACATGGTTATTCTGCATTAGCAGGAAGCGTAGCATTGGCTATCATGATGTTGCCATTGATCATCCGATCTACAGAAGAAACACTGAAAATGCTTCCGGGTTCTTTGAAAGAAGCAGGAGTTGCACTTGGCTCCTCTTATACAAATGTTATTTTGAAAGTTTTACTCCCTTCTGCTTTTGGAGGATTATTTACGGGTATTTTATTAGCAATATCAAGGATCATGGGCGAAACTGCACCTTTGATGCTAACAGCTTTGGGAGCTTCTGCCGTTAATTGGGATATTACAAAACCAACAAGTGCCATCCCTTTATTAATCTGGGAATTTTATAACGATCCTAACTTGATCGATATGATTTGGTCTTCCTCGCTCTTACTCTTAATAATAATATTAACGCTAAACTTGACAGCCAAACATTTGGCCGACAAATGGAGAATACAATAAAAATGGATGTTGAAAATAAATATTTATTGGAATTAAAGAATGTTTGTGTTTCTTACACACCTCAAAAAAATGCAGTGAACAATGTATGCGCAGGTGTAGAAGAAAATACAATTACTGCTGTGATGGGTCCTTCAGGCTGTGGAAAGAGCACTTTATTGAGAGCAATCAATCGTATGCATGAATTATATCCCAACATCAAAACCACCGGAGAAATTCTCCTTAAAGGGAAAAATGTATTGGAAATAAATCCGATGGAAGTCCGTAGGAGAGCCGGAATGGTTTTTCAACGTCCCAATCCTTTTCCTACCTTAAGCATTTATGATAATGTATTGGCCGGATACAAATTGAATGGCATCCGGTTAAAAAAAGATGAAAAGGATGAAATTGTAGAAACCGGTCTGAAGAGCGTAGGACTTTGGGATGAAGTAAAGGATTGTATGACAAAAAAAGGTTCGTTTTTATCTGGAGGTCAACAACAACGGTTGTGTATTGCAAGGGCTCTCGCACTCAAACCGGAACTTTTATTAATGGATGAACCTACGTCGGCTTTGGATCCTATTTCCACCAACCGGATAGAAGAATTATTATTGGAATTGAAAAAGCAGTTTACCATTGTGATCGTAACTCATAACATGTCGCAAGCCGCACGAATTTCTGATTATTCCATGTTTATGTATCTCGGTGATTTGGTTGAACATGGAAATACCAAACAAATGTTCACCAAACCCAAAGACAAAAGAACGGAAGAATATTTAACAGGCGTTTTTGGATAAAATTAAAACAAATAAATATGGATACAATTAAATCGAAATATCTCGAAAAAATATCTGGTGATTTCAACCTTTTGTCTGAAATCATTCTTAAACAATTAAATATTGTCCGCCACCTGTCAGAAGATACCTCAGATAATAATTTATTCGATGAAATCGAAAAAAATGAAACTTTGATAGATAGCATGGATGTAAAAATGAGGGATGAAGTCATTAATTCGATCTTCCTATTTAATCCAAGGGCAAGTGATTTACGTAAAATAATCACCTATCTGGACATGACTGCTTATCTTGAAAGAATCGGAGATTTAATCTTAAATATCAGCGGTTTTCTGAGAAAAATGAATGATGACAAAGAATCTTTCAAAGACATTAAAAAGAAGATTTCCAAGATGCTGAAATATGTCGATGAAATGGTAAGAAATGCTGTTTTCTCTTTTTCTTGCGAAGATAATACAATGGCTTACACCACCATTTCGACAGATGATAAAGTGGATCAACTTTTCCTGGAAATAAATCAGGATTTACATGAATCATTCAAAGAAAAATTATTAAGTTCGCAAGATTTGTTGAACATTTTAAGTATAAACAGCATTTCATATAACATAGAACGCATTGGTGATAATGCAACGAATATCGCTGAAGCTGCTATTTATTTAATGGAAGGAAAGGATATCAGACATGGGAACAAGTAAGAAAAAAATACTAGTTGTAGATGATGAACCAGATATCTGTGATATTTTAAAATTTAATCTGGAAAATGAAGGTTTTTCCGTTGAGATCGCACATTCCGGGGAATCTGCATTACAAAAATTACCGGAAAACTACCACCTGATCATTCTAGATATCATGATGGGAGGAATATCAGGATTTCAAACGGCACAACAAATCCGATCAAAGGGGAACCAAATTCCCATAATCTTTCTCACAGCTAAAGATACGGAAAACGATATGCTTACAGGATTTTCCGTAGGAGGAGACGATTATATTTCCAAACCTTTTTCCATCAAAGAAGTAATTGCAAGGGTCAAAGCGATTCTTAAACGTGAGAAAAAAACTCCTGATGAAATGGAAGAAAAGAAACTTCAAATAGAAGATTTAGAAATTAATTTTCAGACAAAACAACTACTCATAGAAAAAGAACATATTGTTCTTACAAAGAAAGAATTTGAAATATTAGTTCTTTTATTGAAAAATCCGGAACGTGTTTATTCCAGAGAAGAAATTCTCGATAAAATCTGGAAAAATGATGCTTATGTATTAGAAAGAACAGTAGATGTACACATTACCCGGTTAAGAAAGAAATTAGGCAAATATAATTCGTCTATCATTAATAGGACCGGATATGGATATTGTTTTTCTTTAAACACCAAATAACATATGAAACTCAATTATAAACAAAAGATATTTTCTTATTTCCTGATAGTATTTATATTTTTCACTGCAGGGATTTTTTTCTTTGAACAACAAAGAGAACATACTTATAAAGTAGAAACGCTATCTTCCGATCAATTGGTTTATGCTTCATTGATTCAAAAATACATCGATGAAAACAATATTTTTCCCAATCAAATGGCGCAAATAAACAATTTGCTCCCTATCCTTCCGGAAAATATTCGCATTACTGTTATTGATAATAAAGGAGGTGTTCTCTATGACAATGACGTAGAAAATCCTGATACTTTAGAGAATCATATTAACAGACCTGAAATCAGGATAGCCGCTGTTAAATCTTCCGGGACAGCCATTCGCCAATCCTCTTCACTAAACAGGGAATTTCTTTATTTTGCTAAACATTATGAAAATTACTTTATCCGGATTGCACTCCCTTATGATGTGGAAGTAAAAAACTTTTTGAAAACAGATTTTGTCTTTCTATACTTTATCGTCTTTCTGTTTTTTATTGTTTTGCTGGCTTTGGTTTTTCTTTCCAACCGCTTCGGAAAATCCATTTCTAAACTGAAAGATTTTATAGATTCTGCACAAACCGACAATTTTGATTTGGCAAATATTTCTTTCCCTGACGATGAGTTAGGAGAAATTGGAGATAAAATCGTGAATTTATACGGAGAAATCAATAAAAGTAAAAAGAAAATAACTTTAGAAAGAGAAAAACTACTTCAACATTTTCAATTTTCTCAAGAAGGAGTTTGTTTTTTCTCCCGTAAAAAGGAAAGAATATATTGTAATTCACATTTTGTACAATATTTCAATGTCATCTCAGATAATCCGTCTCTGAATGTAAACCAAATATTTAAAGAACCTATATTCAAAGATCTACAGGTATTTTTATCGAATAAAAGGGAGAAAAATGATAATTTGTTCCAAACAACCATTTTTAAAAATGGTAAACACTTTAATCTAAAATCCTTTTGTTTTGACGATGGAAGTTTTGAAATAACAATCAATGATATTACTAAAGCCGAAAAAATCAGGTTGATGAAGCAAACCATGACAAATAATATTGCTCATGATCTGAGAACTCCTGTTACCGGAGTCCGCGGATATTTAGAAACACTAAGAGATCAGCCCGATTTGCCCGGTGAAAAGAGAATATTTTTTATTGAAAGAGCATATTATCAAATAGTAAGATTATCCGATTTGATCAGGGATATTTCTTTAGTCACCAAAATGGAAGAAGCTGCTGATCTTTTCAACAAAGAACCGGTTAGTATCCTTCCTATTTTGACTGAATTGAAAGAAGATTTGAACGATAAAACCGAAAAGAAACAGGTAACATTGACCATTAAAGTACCCGAAACAGTACAAATAAATGGGAACCGCACCTTATTATATTCGATTTTTCGAAATTTGATGGATAATTCACTTG
>JAVBMM010000154.1:0-10288 GCA_031552425.1 Bacteroidales bacterium
AAAAATGCTTGTTCTTTCGCATTCAATCCGAGCATATAAAAGCCATCGGAAGCAATATCATTGGTTGCCGAACCAAAAGCAATCAACCAGAAAAAAAACAAGGAATATCGAATATAGTTATCAAATGGAGCGGTCAACGAAAAAGCTATTCCGGCGAGCCCTAATGAAATGATTATTTGCATAGCTAGAATCCACCAACGTTTCGTTTTCAAAAGATCTACGATAGGACTCCAAAAAGGTTTGATAACCCAGGTAAGATACAATAAACCTGTGTATAAAGTGATATAATCATTTGTTAATCCCAATCTGAAATAAAAAATAACAGCTACCTGAACAACAATTACATAAGGGAGCCCTTCGGTAAAATAAAGGGAAGGCACCCACATCCACGGATTTTGTTTTCCTTTCATCTGTTTTTAAAATATTTTTTCTAATTCCGACCCAGGAAAATAATGTTTTAATATCTCCTCATAAGAATGTCCTTTTGCCGCCATTACAGCAGCTCCTATCTGACAAAGCCCAACGCCATGCCCCCAACCGGCTCCCATTAAAATGAAACGTTCCGGAATGGAAGATGAAGATTGATTATATTCTTTTTCTACTACAAAAGCAGCACTATACAAATGAGAATCGGACAAAGTTTTACGAATGAATAATTCTTTTCCTATCACCAATGTTTTTTTAGTTCCCAAGATTTTTAATTTGATTAATCTTCCGGAAAGTCCTCTTTCCTGAGGAATAAGATCAATGATATCCCCAAAATCATATCCTGTATTCAACAGCAATAATTTTTGTATTTTTTCTTGGGTTATTTCCTCTTTCCACCTGAAAAATTGTTGCGTTTCCCGGTCATAATCATTTAACACCTGCGATAGAACAGCTTCATCTTTGGTATTACAAAAAGCTTCAGGATGCCCAAGTATCCATCTTTCAGCGTTATCTTCTTTTCTTAAATCTGATTTAAATCCTATCAGAGGATGTGGATTATCCATTACTTTCGTCAAATAAGGATGTTTAACCGGCTCCCAAACATATTCAAAAGCTTCAGAAGCTCCTCCACAACATTTTGAAAAGCGAGTATCACATATTTTTCCTTCATACATCAACACCTTTCCTTCTGTGGAACGTACCGCTTGTTCGACTACCTCTGTAGTTACTTTAGTAACTCCTTGGTAACGTTGACAATGATCGTCGGCACATACATCAAAATCCGTATGATCTTCTCTATCGTACCACTTGATGTATTCATCAGCCGTTTTATATTCGCTTTGATATGTTTTTTGAGATATTTCTTCCTTTTTATACCGTTGGGCCAACAACCAGCTTCGGGAAATTACTGCATGTGCTTTCAATAATTCCAGCGAAGATCGGGCGCTCATTTCGGATGAAATAACACTTGTAAGATAATCTTCTATCGGTAATATATTAATGGCTGTCACCTCGTTTTTTTCGGACAACAACTTCAAAGTTCCTTTAAAACGTTGTATTTCTTTTCTTTCCCAATGAAATTCAACACCTATGGTAACGTCAAAAAGGTCAAAAGAAGCTTCTTCGTAATTTTCCGGTACAATAAAAATAGGATTTCCGTTCTCTCCTGACAAAAAATTAAATTTTCCATTCAAGCGAAAACGAATATTTTCCGCTTTTAATATACCTACTTCTATTTGTGTTATTTCATTGTTCATTGTATCAAATTATCCTTCAATTTATTCCACATCCGGTTTGTAAACGTTACCTGAGAGAGCATGTCGATAATTAAATCTTTATTCATTTTCTCAAAATCTTCTTTTCTGGAAAAAACCATCAATCCTGCCATATCAACAGCTCCCGGACTAAATAACACTTGCTCTTCACCGGAAGCATAATATTGTTTAGGACGATGTTTTATCCGGGGAAATATACAAATATTCCACCCTCGCTCATTGTAGAGTACCAGTATATTCAACATCGGCTCGGGATAATCCGGCTGTACTTTTTTTAATGATGATAATATTTTTTTCCAAACCATTAGAAGATATTCTTTATCTTTACTTTCCAACAGCAACATTTTTCTCGTATAATGTTCCATTGAATAAAAGCTTCCGGATGCTGTTTCCTTCCATACTTTTTTACCAGGAAAACCTTTTATGTCTCGTTCCAATGGTAAAAATCCTTTTCCGGACATTTGAAAGTGCATGTGGTCAGGTGCAGATGCTCCAGATTGAGGACCATTGTAAAAAATCACAAAATCAGGAAAATCTTTGGCTAGATTAAGCATATCTGCCATTTTTTCTGAGATATGCTGTTCTACATGAGAACAATCCGGAACTGTAAGATGTAATGGGAAAATAGGATACGGATTTAGCAATATTTCATAGCCAAGAGGATAATGTATACTTTTTTGTTCCGCCGGACGGTTTTCTTTGCATAAGAAACATTTCCTTTCCCGGATTGTTTGTATATCTGTCCTGGCAGTAGAAGAACGTATCCTTTGCGGATTGAACTGTAAAATGAAAGAATACTCATCCATCTCTATTGTTCGTTCGATCACTCCCGACAATGCTTTATAATTTTCCTGCGCCAGATGGAAATTCTTTAATTCCTCACGAATAAAACTGTCAAGCATTTGTTTCATCTGCACAATCTTTTTTACGGGCATTCAATTCTATAGTACGCAGCATATCTTTGTAGGCATTGTATTCATTGAGTTGTTTAACATTCAAAGAAGCATCCGAATTTTCTTCCCAACGACGACAAAGATATAAAGGATCATATATCCTTCCGATAAGATACTTTCTTGAAATGGCCAAAGCCGTAGCATAATCTTCTCCATAACTCACATTCGGCATTTTAATTTCCCTCAATACCGGAGTATAAAAAGCCCTGGGAGCTCCTAAACCATTAATCCGAAGGGCATTATTCCTACCATTATCAGAAGTCCATTCCCGGTGATCAATCAATCCCGGAGGAATTTCTTCCAAATGAAAATTCACCATTTGATAGGAACCAATTAACATAATGCATTGTTGCTCATAAAAAGCAGCAACCATGCGGGCAATAACATGTTCATCAATATATAAATCATCACTATCGAGTTGAATGGCAAATTTCCCACACAAGGGATGCATAATGGCAGTGTTCCAACACCCTCCTATTCCCAGGTCAGAACGTTCCGGTATAAGATGAATAAGCCGATGGTCTTCTGCTGATATTTTTTGTAAAATCTCAGTAGTTTTATCATTGGAATGATTGTCTACCACAATCACATTAAACAAAAAACTTGTTTGTTGACTCAATGCAGACCGAACCGCATCTTCTATTGTTTTTTCCCTGTTACGGACAGGAATTACTATCGTTGATTCAACCGGGAAATCATTGCCTGAAATATCTACTGTAGTAAATTTAGGAGGAAGCCAGGCTTTTATTTCTTTCAAATGAGCAGTACAAACCTGCTCCATTTCTATTTGTACTTCTCTGTTTTTCTGATCTACATAATCAAATTGTTTCTCTCCGGAAGTCCGAATATCCAATTCATGTTCAGTATAAAGTATTTCCGGCAACCTGATAATCGGAGCCAACAAAGAAACCTTCAACCTCAAATCATACAAAGCAGCAAAACGGTAATTTTCTTGCATTTGACTTACTGCTTTTTTCAAAATATCTGTGCGATATAGTAAAACTGATCCGAAATCAAAATCATCCCTGAGGCTTCCTTCTTTATAATCTATATGTGGATGAGGATTACGGATTCCATCCTTGATTTTAAAACAATCTGTGTAAAGCAATCCAGCTCCTGTACTTTCTACTACGCCAAGCATGCGTTCCAAAGCATATTCTCCGAGTTCAATAAGCGAAAATCCCGTATAAATCAAGGTATAATCAGTCTTAACAGTTTCGGCAATCAACCGGACTGTTCGGGTTTCCATCAAATTTTCAAAACCAGTAACCGTTATTTTTTTTCCGGAAATTTGAAATTGTTTTTCTATGTTGTTAGTATTCTTTATCGAATAAAAACAAGTGATTTTATTATCCATAAGATTTTATTGTTCTTCTATTACAGGCACCTCACAAAGATAATTCTTTTTTAACAAAATAATATTATTGGGTAGTAACGTCATTTTTCCTACATTTGCGGGATAAAAAGAATTATATGGTTATAATTGCTGACAGTGGATCCACTAACACCATTTGGCAGGTCATTAACAAAAAAGATTCCCGGACAATTCGCACACGGGGAATTAATCCATTTCATCTGAATAAAAGTGAAATTATTAGCTTATTGAAAGAAGATTGGCCAAAAGAAGAATTTCCGATATCTTCCATCTATTTTTATGGAGCTGGCTGTACTCCAGAAAAAAAGGAAGTTTTGTTTGATGCCTTATCTTCTTTTTTCAATATTGTAAATATCGAAATCCATAGTGATTTAACTGCAGCTGCACATGCTTTATGCCAACATCAACCCGGAATTGCCTGCATTTTAGGAACCGGTTCCAATTCTTGTTTTTACGATGGTAAAAATATCATTTCTCAAGTTTCCCCATTAGGTTATATCTTAGGTGACGAAGGGAGTGGTGCCGTTTTAGGGAAAATCCTCATCGGAGATATTTTGAAAAAACAACTTCCTGATGAGATTATTGAAGATTTTTTTACAACATATCATTTACATCCTTCGGAAATCTTGGAACAGGTTTATCGTAAACCTTTAGCCAATGTTTATTTGGCAACATTTACTTCATTCATAGCCAAACACATCTCTCATGAAGAAATGAATCAACTTGTCAAAAAAGAATTTGTCCGATTTTTTGAAAGGAATATTATGCAATATAAATCTGCTCATTTATATCCTATACATTTTACGGGAAGTATCGCTTTCGTTTTCAAGGATATAATTTATTCCATAACCGAAGAGAAAGGGCTGACATTAGGGAACATCTTACAATCTCCCATGGAAGGATTGATCCAATATCATCAGGGTATGAACATTTGATCAAACTCCCGGTTTTAATACTACTCCAATATTCTTTTTTCCATCAATCTTCACCACAACAGGTTTATCAAAACGTACATGACGTAAATACTCTGTTTCTTGAATAGCCGGTTGTTGATTGAGAAAATTTTCATCAAAAATTCCATCTCCTGCAATATACGGATTTACGGTAAAATAGCCTACTCCAAAAGAAGTGAGATTTTGGAAGAAATGAGTACCCTGACTGGGTTCTATACGATAATTTTCCAAACCGGATTCTACAATTACTTTTGCATTACATATATGTGGCCATTTTACAGGAATACCTAACCAATGGTCGCTGGATCCCCAACGTCCGGGACCGATTAATACATAATTTTTTTGTTCTTCTGTAAATTGTCTATTGATTTTTTCTATTTCATAGGCAATCAATTGGTTATTAGATGCGTTAAAAGCAGCTGTTTTAACGTAGATCACATCACAGACATCATTTGTTATACCATGTCCCAAAGCATGATAAGAATAAAGTAAACAATCATTTTCCGGAATTTTACTCAAATCTTCTTCCATCACTTCCTTACTATCCACAATAGGACGAATTTGCAACAAGTAAAAAGTACCTGTTTTTTCATCATCTTTATTACCTAAATTAACAGCAAATTCAATTTCCACAGGACGTCCCATTTCTTCTTGTCCGAGTTTCAGAACAAAGTCCAGAATTTCTGCCAACGGGAAAACATCGTGTTGCAGAACTCCTACAAAAGACAATACTTTTCGGTTTTTTCCCGGATAGAAACCATCTAACAAAACCTGGTTATAATGATCATAAGTAGAAGAAATATATTTGAGCGTTCCATCTTCTTCCGCATCTTTGACGGGTAATTTCCAAAGATTGAAAGCATCATCGGTGGTGATTTGTATCTCTTTCAACAAATCCAAATTCAAAGCATAAAATCTGGTTTGTGTTTCTCGCAAGGCGGTTTCCATGGTACTTGTTTGCAATATATTATGCGGATGTTTAGGAGAAAATCTCAAATTCATTCCACCATCTACAATATATTTTCCTAATCCAAGCGCTATATTCACAATTCCATCTTCCGGTTTTTCTTCCCCGATAGGGTAAAAATTCAAAGATCGGGCAACTCCGGAAATAGTAGGATAAAAACGGTTACCATATGTATGACCAACCACTTCTTGTAAAACAATCGCCATTTTTTCCTGCTCAATAATATTTTGAGTTGCAGTCATATAAGCTTTACTATCTCTATAAAACACAGAAGCATAAACTGCTTTGATTGCATCACTTAACATTCTAAGCATCAAGTATTTGTCATCAGACTGAGGAATCATATAAGTAGAATAGATTCCTGCAAACGGCTGATAATGAGAATCTTCTAATAAACTGGAAGATCTTATAGCTATCGGGCGCTTTACTACATCAAAAAAAGCCATGAAATCTTCTATCAATCTATGAGGAAGGGTTGCCCGTAAAAAATGCCGTAGAATTTCTTCATCTGCCAAATCTTGTAATGCTATGGAATACAAAGAATTTGTTTCCATAAACTCATCAAAGATATCCGTACAAAGTACTACTGTTTTAGGTATTTTGATATTGGCATTTTTAAAAGTTTTGTCCGTTTCGATAGCATGGCGTTTCAACATTTGTCCCATAAACGCTAATCCACGACCTTTCCCTCCAAGAGAATCATCTCCTATACGGGCAAAATTAGAATATTCATCGAATCTGTCTTTCAAATATACCGCTACAACTCCAGTGTTTTTCATCTTACGATAACTGACTATCGCATCAAAAATAACCTGACGGGCCTCATCCATATCCTTATAATCATCTACATCGATACCTTTCAATAATTCAGCCACCGGAAATATTGCCCGGGAGTAGAAAAAACGGGAAAAATGATTCCGGGATAAATGATATTTTAATGATTCGTCAGGGATAGAATGAATAGCCTTTTGCATATCTTTCAAATTAGCAATACGGGCTATCGGCATTCGAGTTTCCGGATTGATAATAGTAAATTCTCCAAAACCAAAATTTTCCCTGATATGTTGACGCAAATCTTGTGGAAATGTTTTCGAATTTTTATCTATAAAATCGCACTTCAATTCTTCCGCATAACAAGCATTACTTTTTTCAGAGGAAGCGTATATAATCGGAATAAACTTATCATATTTACGAACTTCTAATCCAAATTCATATCCGGCTACTTTATCCGTTTGGTTCTCTCTTGGGAAACTCATGTCGGAGACAATTCCCAACATATTGTTCCGGTATTTATCATAAATTTGTTTCGCTTCTTCATAAGAACGAGCCAATAGAATTTTCGGACGCCCACGCATACGCAGTGTACGCTGATGCTCATTCAAAGCTTCTTTGGAAAAATCCTTGGATTGTTGCAAAACGAACTTATATAAATGAGGTAATGTTGCTGAGTAAAAACGAATAGAATCTTCTATCAACAAAATGGTTTGTACTCCCACGGAAGCCACATCGACTTCAACATTCATTTTGTCTTCTATCAATTTAA
This sequence comes from Bacteroidales bacterium, assembly GCA_031552425.1. GTDB lineage: Bacteria > Bacteroidota > Bacteroidia > Bacteroidales > Azobacteroidaceae > JAISFI01. The sequence goes on from JAVBMM010000154.1 coordinate 7,495, forward strand.
TAATTGCCAATAATAATTCAGAATTTCCCAACCAACTGAACACATAATCAATTGCTGTCAAATCTTCTTCCGAAACCCGTTTAGATATTTCTTTAGAGAAAGGGGTCAGCACCACAATTGGAATTATCGGATAAATCCTTTTTATGTGTCTTGCTGCAGCAAAAGTATCCGTATTGTCCATATTAGGCATACAAATAACCAAATCATAATGCATACCAGACAATGCCTCGAAAGCTTCCGATTCTGTAGTAACCTGAGTAAATCTTGGGGGATAACGTAAACTTAAAGAAGTATATTCATTAAAAATCTGCTCATCAACACGGCCATCATCTTCAAGCATAAAGGCATCGTATTTCGTAGCAATTAACAAGACATTTAAAACCCTTTTATTCATTAAGTTGGCAAAAGTAGTATCTTTGAACACCAACTGTTTCATATTTGGTAGTTTTCCCATGATATATTTTCCGATTAAATGACAAATATAATCTAAACTTTTGAAATTGTATAAATACAAATTTCTTTAATTGAACAATTCAAATGCAAATTTGAGTCCGAATCTCTGGTACCTAAAATCTTCAAAATTGACAAATACTCCAACATTAAAGATAAAGTTACCAATGCCATAACCTATTTCGGTATAAGATGGCATTAATCCAGGAAGATAAAGCTGGCCAGCATAAATCCGTTCGGAAAAAACCAATCGGGATGCATTTTTAATATATCCGAGAAAAATAAAAGGAGATTCGTACATCAAGTGAGCTTGTACATAAGATTTGGAAGAATAATACCAATAATCATCAAGTAAGTTGAATACCCCCCCTATTTTATCCTTCCATGATTCCGGAAAGTTGTACTTTGCAAAACGACTAAAGTCTACAAAATACAAATCGTCTGAATTTGTGAACACTCCGGCTCCGACATAATATTGAACAGAGGAAAGAAAATGCAAGGGAATCCGTTGTTGAACATCAAATTCTATCCGTTCAAAATTTCCGTCGCTTCCTAATATTCCTTTGATTCCTCTCGCATATTGTAGAGAAAAAGTCGGTCTATATGAACCTACATATATTTTCTTTTTTCCTTCCATCCGGTAATACTGTCCCGGATTCCAGGTGAAAGTCAACGATGGCTCAAAACTTTGATATGTATTATCCACTATCTCCGTATCAGAGGTTTCCGGTTCTTCCACTGGTGGAGAAGAGATGACCGGTTCACGATAATGATAGGTAACAGCGATATCTGCCAAAAAACCATTGAAAATTTCCAGTCTATTTTTCACTTCCGCATAATAATCTTTATAATATTCCAAATGGAAATCGTTGAATGTAAAAGCAGAATCTTTTAAATGTTCATTGATTTGATTAATCGTGCGAGAATCTAATCCCCGATTACCATTTCCTACAGCAAGACTTATTCGTCCCATTTTTTGAGGAAAATAAAGGAAATCTATAGGCAAGCGGACAAATAATTCTTTGCGATTAAATACATATCCCAAATCAGGATAAAAACCTACTTCTTTATCACTTCCCTTGAAATGTCTTTCTAATTTTAATTTTTGAGAATAAGAAAATCCATTATTCGGAGAATATCCTATTTTAAGTGGATTTAGAAATCCTGAATATAGAAAATTTGTTTCCTTATAACTAAAATCTTTGGGTCTCGTGAGCATCTTAGTAAACTTCCAGGATCTATCTTTCCATGAATCAATTTCTTTTAGGCTGGATGAATCAGACATTAACTTACTCATTTTATATATGCCCGTCTCTTCTTCAGACAATGGAACCGGTCTATTTCTTTTCCAAAAAGAAGATTCTTTCACAAGGGTAGAAGTATCTGTTTGTATATTAAAATATTCACTTATGTCGTACGATTTTCTTTTTGCATCTGTTATATTCTCATATTTTTTCACAGATACATAATTATAGACTGATGTATATCTATTTTCAATATGATTACCCAACAATTTCAAATCTAAATTTAATTCGGTTTTAATGGGCAACAAGAATTTCTCTTTGAAAACACCCATATTCATTTTTATCTTAAACTTGACAAAATCCAACTTTCCGGAGGCTTCTAAAAAAGCAATAGACCATACTTTATCAACAACATAAGCATGCGCAGCAATTAATTTAGGACTTTGATGTTTCGGCTCTATCCTGATTTTATGCAACCGGATATTCAATGTATCTAAATATCCTTCATAATGATAGCGATAATATTTAAAAGAACCTTCAGCAAAAGGCATGAGTATTTCATTGTTTATTGCCGTAGGATTATAAACATTAATATTCAAAAACTGCATAGCATGATTCTGAATATCTTCCGGGTCCATTCTTGTACCAGTAAATGCTGTGATCTTTTGAGTATAATGATTGGGAGCTTCATAGTGAACGTCTAGCATCGCCTCTATAATCGTTTCCCTGCCTTTTTTATCAAATGTAAAAATCTCCGGAGAATATCTCAGAAGGAAATTTTTCTTAAGGACTTTCGTTGTACCTTTTATATAGGATTTAGCATTATATTCTTTAATGTATTTTTCATACAAACTTGATTCTTTTATAACATTAAAAATAATACTATCTGCAGAATAAACAGGAGGTTGTTTTTTGAGAAAAAATTCCCGGCCGGTAAAAAAAACATCATTCATTGCTCTTGTATGTAAAAAACAAGAAGCAAAAACGATAAAAAAATTTATTACTATTTTGTTTCTCAATGGAGGAATTTCACAATAAACGGTGGTAAAATTAATAAAAAAACAACTCCGGCCTTCTGCGTTCTTTAGATTTTTCACTTA
>JAVBMM010000137.1:0-13873 GCA_031552425.1 Bacteroidales bacterium
TGTTCATCCAAAAACGACAATGAAACAACTAATTTCAACATTGTCTAATGGAATGCAAACACCTGTGAAATTAACATTTAACAATCTTCGGTTAAAAGAAGATTTTACAAATAGGATGAATAATGAATTAATGATGAGTGGTGATTCTCTCCTTTATCGCTTGAACGATCAAGAAATATGTAAACAATACGGTTTTGACACTGCCACAATTGCATGTATGTTTATTCCAAACACTTATGAAATATATTGGAATATTAGTACTGATCATTTTCTACAGCGTATGAAAAAAGAATATGATCGTTTTTGGACAGAAGAAAAATTATCGAAAGCAGCAACTATTCCTTTGAAGCCTATTCAAGTTTCTATCCTTGCATCCATTGTGGAAGAGGAAACAGCCGTATCTGAAGAATATCCAATAGTTGCCGGATTATATATTAACCGGTTAAAAAGTGGAATGTTATTACAAGCAGATCCTACAGTAAAATATGCCGTTGGAGATTTTTCTTTAAAAAGGGTACTAAATATACATCTCAAGACAGATTCTCCATATAACACTTATATGTATTCCGGACTTCCTCCGGGACCTATCAGGATTCCTTCTATCAAAGGGATTAATGCCGTTCTCAATTATCAAAAAAACAACTACATTTACATGTGTGCAAAAGAAGATTTTTCAGGCAGGCATAATTTTGCAACCACCTTGATGGAACACACCCAAAATGCAAAAAAATATCAGGCAGCTTTAAATCGGAACAACATAAAATAAAAGTTTAATTAAATCTATATCTGACACCAAGAGCCAGACCCCATCCAAAAGCATCGTCATCTGCCAAAAAATCCCACATTGGACGAGTATCTAAAGTGAGTTGTAATGGGATTTTAAAGTTGAATCCAAGTCCTATTTGTCCTCCAATAGCCAGTCCAACATAATCTCCATGATCATTTTTTCCTGAATTGATAGACAGTCCGGCACCCGGCCCCACATACCAATTGAGGCCTTCATTTCCTATATTCCAAGCCCAATGGTAAATTCCAGCTAAACCAATACGAGAATAGTTATCATTTCCTCCGAATCCAAGATCCAATTCTACCCTGTTTTTTTTACTAAAACCATGTTGATAAGATACTTCCACCCCAAAATTATCTCCACCTCCAATACGCAAACCAATAGCATGAGGGTCAATTTGAGATTTTGTTGTAAAACACATAAACAACCCTAACAAGAATATCAATACTTTCTTTTTCATAACACTATAATTATTTATTATCATAAATAAAAACAATTGAAAGGTTTCTATTGTTCTAATATTTTAAAAAATCTAATAATAACGATTCCAACAACATGGCAATACATGATCTTATATATTTATTTGCCTCTTCTTTTATTGCTTTATTTCCGGTAATAAACCCTATTGGTAACGTATTTATCATCAACAGTTATCTACAAGGTGTGGATAACACCTATCGTAAGTCAATCATAAAAAAAATCATTGCTAATAGCTTATTGATTGCTGTTGGCAGTTTGGTAGCGGGACATTTTATACTATTACTATTTGGACTGGCCATACCCGTGATTCAAGTCGGAGGAGGTATTATAATTTGTAAAACAGGATGGGAATGGCTATCTAAGCCGGAGACCAACAATTCAGACGATCCACAGAAAGCAGCTGATAAAATCAGCATAAAGAAAATTGAAGGATTATTATTTTATCCTCTTTCATTTCCCATTGTGATAGGTCCCGGAACTATATCCATCATTTTCACATTAATGGCTAATGCTTCCATAAAAAATAACATATTATACACCTGGATTGATTATACAATTATAGCCTTCGCTATTTTTTCAATAATGGTTATCCTCTATTTATTCCTTTCCCAAAGTCCTAAAATCACAAAAAAACTAGGAGCATCCGGAAACCTGATCATCAATAAATTGATTGCATTCATCACATTCTGTATCGGAATCCAAATTATGCTGACCGGGATATCAAAGATTTTCCATCTAAATATCTTATAGAGCTTTAACCTCAGTAAATGAACATTGTTCTTCTCAAAAAAATCACTACCTTTGACCTTCAAAATTTTATTATTCGATAATTATCAGATTATTTAGCATGGAAAAACAATTATTTTTGGGTGATGAAGCCATTGCTCAAGCAGCTATATATGCAGGATTGTCCGGAGTTTATTCTTATCCGGGTCCTCCTTCCACAGAAATAACAGACTATATACAATCTTCTCCTATTGCACGAGAAAGAAAAATTCATTCCAAATGGTGTTGTAATGAAAAAACAGCTTTGGAAGCTGCTTTAGGGATGTCGTATGCCGGAAAAAGGGTTATTTCTTGCATGAAACATGTAGGATTGAATGTTGCTGCAGATGCTTTCATGAACATTGCCATGTCCGGTATTAACGGAGGAATGGTTATCGTTTCTGCAGATGATCCATCCATGCACTCTTCTCAGAATGAACAAGACAACCGTTTTTATGGAGATTTTGCCATGATTCCAATGTTTGAACCATCTAATCAGCAAGAAGCTTATGACATGACATACGAAGGGTTTGATTTCTCGGAAAAAATTGGTTATCCTGTTTTATTGAGAATAACTACCAGAATGGCACATTCCAGATCAGGAGTAATCCGTAAAAGCTTAAAACAACAAAATGATTTACATACTCCGGAAGATGGACGTCCTCGTTTTGTACTACTCCCTGCTAATGCCCGGAAACGTTTTAAAGTATTGATAGAAAAACAAAAAGAATTTGTAGAATATTCAGAGAGATCTGTATATAACCAATATTTTGATGCTCCAAACAAAAGATTAGGAATTATTGCCTGTGGTATCGGATTTAATTATCTTCAAGAAAATTATCCGAATGGATTTGAATATCCAGTGCTAAAAATCAGCCAATATCCTCTTCCCGAAAAACAATTAAGAAAATTAATAGAGACATGTGAAGAAATTCTTGTAATAGAAGATGGATTTCCCTTTGTAGAAAGACAAATAAAAGGATATTTGGGCTTAAATATAAAAATTCATGGAAGATTAGATGGAACCATATCTAGGGATGGAGAATTAAATCCCGATATTGTTGCTAAAGCTTTAGGAAAAGAAGTCAAAAAATACTATCAAATTCCAGAAGTTGTTGCCATGCGTCCACCGGCATTATGTCAAGGTTGTGGACATCGGGATGTGTACCAAGCATTGAATGAAGTATTACAAGAATATGAAAATCCTAAAGTATTTAGTGATATCGGCTGTTACACATTAGGAGCTTTACCTCCTTTCCAGGCAATAGATACATGTATTGACATGGGAGCTTCTATCACTATGGCCAAAGGAGCTGCAGATGCCGGACAATTTCCTGCAGTTGCTGTAATAGGAGATTCTACTTTTACTCATTCCGGAATGACAGGTTTATTGGATTGTGTAAACGACGGAGCAAATGTCCTTATCATTATTTCTGACAATGAGACTGCCGGAATGACAGGAGGACAAACTTCTTCCGCTACCAATCGTATAGAATCCATTTGTCGAGGAATCGGTGTATCTCCTGAACATTTACGTACCATTATTCCATTGAGAAAAAATTACGAAGAAATGAAACAGATGATACGTGAAGAGATTAATTATCAGGGAGTATCTGTCATTGTCCCTTGCAGAGAATGTATCCAAACTCATGCAAGAAAAGCCAAAGACACAAAAAAGGAATAAACTGAAACGAATTAAGAAATGAAAACAGATATCATATTATCAGGTGTTGGAGGACAAGGAATCCTCTCTATTGCAGCCATCATCGGAGAAGCAGCCATCAAAGATGGCCTTTTTATGAAACAGTCGGAAGTACATGGAATGAGTCAACGTGGCGGAGATGTTCAATCCAATTTGAGAATTAGTGACCAACCGGTAGCTTCAGATTTAATTGCATCTGGTTCTGCAAATATTATCATTTCATTGGAACCAATGGAAGCCTTACGCTATCTGCCATTCCTAAAAAAAGATGGTTGGGTGGTAACAAATTCCAAACCTTTTGTAAATATTCCGAATTATCCTGAAATGGAAAATATCTTCGATACCTATAAAAACATTCCTAATAAAGTTCTTCTCGATGTGGAAGAAATTGCTAAAAATGAGACAGGAACTGTCAGGACAGCCAACATTGTTATGTTGGGAGCTGCATCGGCATACATCGGAATTGGCTACAACAAACTAGAAGATGGAATCAGGAGTATTTTTGGACGTAAAGGAGAAGAAATTGTTGAAATGAATCTAAAAGCTTTAGCTGCCGGAAAACTTGCGGCTAAAAAATAACACTTCCATTTGTGTCTTATCATTGCAGAATAAAACCATGTTGTACCCCAAAAATTTTGAACAAAAAATCAGCTTTGATAAGATCCGTTCATTAATTATAGAAAAATGCTTAAGCAGTCTCGGAGAAGAAAAAGTTTTGCAAATGTCTTTCTCTTCAGATTTTTCTGTAATTATGGAACAACTTTGTCAAACCAAAGAATTTGTTCAAATATTACAAGAAGAAGAAAATTTTCCTGCCGACGCATTTTACGATGTTCGCCCTTCTTTAAAAAAAATACGAATAGAAGGTACTTATTTGGATGAAAGAGAATTATTTGATATCCGCCGTTCATTACAAACAATTCATGATATTAGTGTTTTTTTCAAAAATAAAGAAGAAAAAGCACTTTACCCTAATTTAAGAAATATGTCTGGAAATATGACTACTTTTCCGGACATTCTCAAAAAAGCAGATTTTATAATAGACAAATTCGGTAGAATTAAAGATAATGCTTCTCCTGAATTATCCCGAATCAGGAAAGACCTCATTGTTACAACAGCCAATATTTCCAAAAATTTACAATCTATTCTTCGATCTGCTCAATCGGAAGGTTTTGTAGAGAAGGACACCACTCCCACTATACGTGATGGAAGATTGGTTATACCAGTTTCTCCTACATTCAAAAGAAAAATTAAAGGAATTGTGCACGATGAATCTGCAACAGGAAAAACGGTTTATATAGAACCAACAGAGGTAGTCGAAGCCAATAATAGAATCCGTGAATTGGAAGGAGAAGAAAAACGGGAAATCATCCGAATCCTTACCGATTTTACTGATTATATTCGTCCCGAAATACCAGAAATATTACAATCTTATGATTTTTTGGCAATAATAGATTTTATCAGAGCCAAAGCTTCATTTGCACTAAGTATCAATGCCAGCCTCCCCAGTTTAGAAAATAAACAACATATAGATTGGAGAGAAGCAATACATCCTATTCTTTATATTTCCCTTAAGAAACAAAATAAACAAGTTGTTCCTCTGGATATTGAATTAAATGAAGAAAAACGTATTTTGATTATTTCAGGACCCAATGCGGGAGGAAAGTCCGTCTGCCTAAAAACAGTAGGAATTTTACAATACATGTTACAGTGCGGTTTACTTATCCCCCTGCATGAATCATCAAAAGTTGGAATTTTTCAACAAATATTTGTTGATATAGGAGACGAGCAATCCATCGAAAACGACCTTAGTACATATAGTTCACATTTAACGAACATGAAATATTTCGTTAAAAATACCACTCCTCAAACTTTGATTTTAATTGATGAATTCGGAAGTGGAACCGAGCCCCAAATAGGTGGAGCAATAGCAGAAGCTTTACTGAGAAAATTTAATGAACACCAAAGTTTTGGAGTTATTACTACACATTATCAGAATCTTAAACACTTTGCAGAAAATAATGATGGAGTAATAAATGGTGCAATGCTTTATGACAGACATTTAATGCAAGCATTATTCAAACTCTCTATCGGAAATCCGGGAAGTTCCTTCGCAGTTGAAATTGCAAGAAAAATCGGCCTTCCTGAAGAAATTATAGCCAATGCTTCCTCCATTGTGGGAAGCGACTATATCAATTCAGATAAATATCTGCAAGATATTGTACGGGATAAACGTTACTGGGAAAATAAAAGGCAAAATATTCGTTCTCAGGAGAAACGTCTGGAAGAAATTACTTCCAAATATGAAACAGAGTTATTTAAACTCGAAAATCAACGCAAAGATATACTGAATAAAGCAAAATTGGAAGCTGAAAGTATTCTTTCGAGTACCAATGCAAAAATTGAAAATACTATTCGGGAAATTAAAGAAGCTGAGGCAGAAAAAGAAAAAACTAAATTAATCCGTAGAAATTTAGATGAATTTAAATCTACTATTATCAACGAGGAAAAGGAAAATGAGATATCTCATAAAATCAAAAAAATAAGTGATAAAGAAAAACAGCAAAAACAAAAGAAACTTTCTCTCGAGAAACAGAAAAAAATTAATCAAGACACCATTCAAAAAGGAGATCACGTAAGGCTCAAAGGGCAGACTTCATCAGGAACAGTGTTAGACGTAGACAACAAAAATATTACTGTCGCTTTTGGAATGATCAAATCTATTATCAGAGCTGAATTGTTAGAGAAAATTAATAAAACACAAATCAAAAAAGAAAATCACAAACACATATTCGTGAATAATCAAACATCAAATGATATTCATGAAAAGAAACTCAATTTCCGGCAAGATATCGACATTCGGGGAATGCGAGGAGATGAAGCCCTGCAAACTATCATGTATTACATTGATGATGCTATATTGACAGGAGTTTCAAGAGTCCGTATTTTACATGGAACAGGGACAGGCGCACTAAGACAAATCATCAGGGATTACCTGAAAACAGTTCCTCAAGTAAGTAACTTTCAAGATGAACATGTACAATTCGGAGGTGCTGGAATTACAGTAGTTGAATTCTAAAAAAGCACATCAATTCAAAACCATTCCTGACAATTCTTCTGAAAACAGTTTTTCTTCCACATGATAAGACCGTGCAAACTGCATCAAAAAATCTAATGTTTGTTTTTTAGGATTAAGACGGAAAGAAATTTTTCTCTTTTCCTGGATGTTCAATTCTTTATTTTCTAAATTAGAGGAATTTGGAGTAACTGTTCTTTTCATAGGCTAATTTCTTATTTAGTTTACATAATAAGAAACGCACAATATTTCTACATATTGTACAAAGAACAAAAAATAAAATAAAGATTTTAGTCTACAGATAAAATCATTTGTTTTTCTTCTGCTAAACGACGCATATTCAAAATAGCATAACGCATACGCCCTAAGGCTGTATTGATACTAACACCTGTCATTTCAGCAATTTCCTTAAAGCTCAAGTCCTCATAATAACGAAGTAACAAAACTTCTTTTTGCGTATCAGGAAGGTAATTTATCAACTTCTTCACATCCGAAATAATTTGGAATTTTACCAAATCATCTTCTATGGTTCCATCAGAAAATTTAGGATTATTAAACAAATCTACTTCACATTCATCATTAGAAATAGTCTGTTCATTTTTCTCCTGCCGAAAATTATCAATAATTAAGTTATGAGCTATTCTATTAATCCATGCACGAAACTTACCGTTTTCCGTATATCTTTTCTGTTTAATCGTAACAATAGCTTTCATAAAAGTTTCCTGAAAAATGTCTTCAGCCAACTCTCTGTTACGCACAACAAAATAAATGTAAGAAAATAAAGTACTTTTGTGCCTATTTAATAATACATCAAATGCAGAGTTATTACCCTCAGCATAAAGAATGACCAATTGCTCATCAGCCATAGTTTTCATTGTATCCATTTACTCTATCTTATAGGGGTTGTAAGAGTAACATTATTTCAATAGGCAATGCAGTAATTAAATTAAACTTTTAAATAATTATAAATCTTGGTTGGCAAAGTTAACGCATAAAAAATCATTTATGCAAATTTTTTGACATTTTTTTAATTATTTTTCTTAGAAAACTTTTATCTTCCAACTTTTTTAAAACAAAAAAATCAAAAAATTTCTTTATAAAATCTCGAATAAAATTCAATCTTCATATTCAAAATCTAAAAATTATTATGTAAGTTTGCACGCTGATAAAAATTGCATAATTAATTAACAAATAAATAATTTTCAAATGCAAAACAAAGGATTTATAAAAGTCTTTGCTGTATCATTGATGTTGGTTTGTGCTTTTTACTTGTCTTTTTCTTTTGTAACAAGACATTATACTAAAGAGGCCAAAATATATGCAGCAGGAGATCCCATGAAGGAAATTCAATTTTTGGATTCTCTATCAACCCAAAAAGTATGGTTGGGACATACTTTAAAACAATGTAGAGAAAAGGAAATTAATCTAGGATTGGATCTAAAGGGTGGTATGAATGTCATTCTTGAAATGAATGTAGCCGATGTACTGCGCGCTTTATCTGATCATAATTCCGATGCTAATTTTAATCAAGCATTAAATAATGCAAGTGCGCGTCAAGCTAAAGGAGACCGCAAAGATTATATTTCAATTTTTGTAGAAGAATATCGTAAATTAGATTCAGGAGCTAGACTTTCCGTTATTTTTACTCCACGCGAACTAAATAATTCTGATCAAAAAGTTATCGATTATTTAAGAACTGAATTAAAAAGTGCCATTGACAACTCTTTCAACGTTCTCCGTACTCGTATTGATAGATTTGGTGTTGTTGCTCCGAATATTCAAAAATTGGAAACCGATGGAAGAATTTTAGTAGAACTTCCGGGGATTAAAGAACCTGAACGTGTTAGAAAATTATTGCAGGGAAGTGCAAATCTTGAATTTTGGGAAACTTATGAATTAACCGAAATCTATCAGCAATTAGTTGCAGCTAATGATATTATTAGAGAATATAATAAACTACATGAAACTAAAGATGCAACATCCTCAGAATCCGTTGTTCAAACAGGGACTATAACAACAGATTCTGCTAAGGTCCTATCGGAAGCAGATCAATTATTATCTGAAATTAATAAAACAGATACTGTGACTGCTGCTCAATCAGAAATAGAATGGAAGAAAAATTTTCCTCTTTTTGCTGTAATGGCAATCAACCAATATGAAGGAATGGTTGCTCCCGGACCAACTGTAGGTACTGTTAATTACAAAGATACAGCTACTGTCAACAAATATTTGGCGCTTCGCCAAGTTCGGGATATCCTACCCCGTAATGTTATTTTTAAATGGACTGTAAAAGCAATTGACGAAAAAGAACAATTCTATCAATTAATCGCATTAAAAGTCACTAATAGAAAAGGAAAGGCTCCATTAGAAGGAGATGTTATCACCGATGCCAAAGCGGATATTAGAACAGAAGGAGGTCGTACCCAATGGGAAGTTTCCATGTCTATGAATTCCGAAGGTGCAAAAAAATGGGCAATCCTCACGAAAGAAAATAGAGGAAAAAGTATTGCCATCGTTTTAGATGGTTTAGTATATTCTTATCCCCGAGTAAATGATGAAATTACCGGAGGACGTTCTTCCATCACAGGAAATTTCACCGACTTGGAAGCAAAAGACTTAGCAAACGTATTGAAATCCGGTAAAATGCCGGCAAGTGTACATATCGTACAAGAAGATATCATTGGTCCTTCTCTTGGACAAGAAGCTATCAGTTCCGGTATGATTTCATTTATCTTAGCCGCTATTTTGTTGATGATTTACATTTGTGCAGTTTATGGTATGATTCCTGGAATGATCGCTAACGCTGCTTTATTATTAAACTTGTTCTTTACTTTAGGAACATTAGCAGCATTTGGAGCAGCACTTACACTTTCAGGTATTGCGGGTTTGGTGCTTTCTATTGCCATCGCTGTAGATGCTAACGTATTGATATATGAACGTATCAGAGAAGAACTACGAGCAGGAAAAAATATCAAAAAAGCAGTTGAAGATGGATATAAAAATGCATTCTCTGCTATTTTTGACGCCAATATTACGTCTATCATTACCGGAGTTATTTTATTTTGGTTCGGAACAGGTCCTATCAAAGGTTTTGCTACTACTTTAATTATAGGTATTATCGCATCCTTTATTACGGCCGTTTTCTTAACACGTATTACATTCGAAGGATTTTTGAATAGAGGTAAGCTAAAACACCTTACATTCACTACAGGATTCATGAAGAACTTCCTGGTTAGTCCGAAAATCAACTTCTTAGGAATGCGTAAAAAAGCATACTATATCGTTGGAGCATTTGTTATTATTGGTGCTGTGGGATATTTCACGTTAGGATTGAACACGGGTATTGATTTCACCGGAGGGAGGAACTACGTAATCCGTTTTAATGAAGATGTAAAAACATCCGAAGTACGGGAAGCATTAGATCCTTATTTTTCAGAACAAGTAAGTGTAATTACTATTGGTACGGCCAATCAGGTTCGTATTTCAACCAACTATAAAATAAATAACGAAAATGCTTCTGAAGTAGACCAAGAAATCGAGCAAAAAATGTATGAAGGCTTGAAAGGCTATTTGAAAGGTGTTTCATTTGAAGATTTTAGGGAAAACTTTATACAAAGTTCACAGAAAGTAGGTCCAAGTATCGCTGATGATATTAAAACAGGCGCAATATGGGCGATTATTCTTTCCATGATTTGTATGGCTTTATACATCTTATTACGTTTCCGTGACTTGGCATTTTCACTTGGAACATTAGCATCAGTAGTTCACGATGGTTTATTTATCATTTTTGCTTACGCTTTGCTTTGGAAAATCATGCCATTTTCCATGGAAATAGACCAATCGTTTATTGCGGCAATATTAACTGTTATCGGTTATTCTATGAATGATACGGTAGTAGTATTTGATAGGATTCGTGAAATCGTAGGAATCTATCCAAAACGTAACCGTTTCCGTGTAATTAATGAAGCATTAAATACTACTCTTTCAAGAACATTTAATACATCTTTCAGCACGGTTATCGTTATCTTATGTATTTTTATTCTTGGAGGAAGTACTATTCGTAGCTTTACTTTCGCATTATTAATTGGAGTCTTGATTGGAGTCTTTTCAACCTTATTCCTTGCTGCTCCTGTAGCTTATGATGTAATCAAAAGGGAAAGAAAGAAAAAAGGAATCATCGAAGACGAAAATCCTATCGGAGATTAAAATTTAAATAACATAAATAGAGAAGAAGAGGATGTCATAAAGTATTACTTTGAGGCATCCTCTTCATTCTTAATAAGAATTTAATTATCATGAGATTATATAAAAATATATTCATTTTTTTTATTATATTTTTTATTACCGAATCACAAGCCGCCAAAGTCGATACAATCAATATATTTAGTCCTTCTATGCAAAAAGAAATTAAAGTGATTGTAGTAACTCCGGAAAATTATAATATAAACAAAAAACATCCTGTAATATATTTGTTACACGGTTTTGGTGGAAATTATGCCACTTGGATAAAAATCAATGAGAAAGATATTAAAGAAACCGCAGACAAGAAAAATATAATTATTGCCACTCCAGATGGAGGAAAAGGCAGTTGGTATTTCGACAGTCCGGTAGATAACCAATGGAAATATGAAACATTCGTTTCAAAAGAGTTGATAGAAACCATAGACAAACAATATTCTACTATTCAATCTTCTAAAGGAAGAGGAATTACAGGATTAAGCATGGGCGGACATGGAGCTCTTTATCTAGCATTTAAACATCAAAATATTTTCGGAGCAGCAGGAAGTATGAGCGGTGGAGTAGATATTCGTCCATTTCCCAAAAATTGGGATATCAGCAAAAGATTAGGTACATATGCTGAAAATCCTGAAAATTGGGAGAAAAACACTGTAATTAATATGTTACATTTGCTCACAGCTAATTCTCTAAAACTCATTATTGACTGTGGAACCGATGATTTCTTCTATCAAGTCAATTGCAATTTACACGAAAAGCTCTTGGAAAGGAATATACCTCATGACTTTATTTCCCGTCCCGGAAGACATAATGCGGAATATTGGAAAAATGCGGTCAAATATCAATTAGTTTTCATGACTGATTTCTTTGAAAATTAATTTTCGAAAAAATATCAATATTTTTCCATACTTTTGTGCTACAAAAACCATTATAATGAGCGATCAACGATATAACTTACGTGGAGTATCTGCTTCTAAAGAGGATGTTCACAATGCTATCAAAAACATTGATAAGGGTATTTTCCCTCGTGCTTTTTGTAAAATTATTCCTGATATTTTAGGAGGAGATCCGGAATATTGTAACATCATGCATGCCGATGGAGCAGGGACTAAATCTTCTCTAGCTTACATGTATTGGAAAGAAACCGGAGATATCTCTGTTTGGAAGGGAATTGCACAAGATGCCTTAATCATGAATATTGATGATTTGTTATGCATAGGTGCAATCGACAATATTTTGGTATCATCCACTATCGGACGTAATAAATTATTAATACCTGGTGAAGTTATTTCCGCAATTATCAATGGAACAGATGAATTGCTTTCCGAACTTAGAGAAATGGGTATAGGTGTTTATTCCACCGGAGGAGAAACTGCAGATGTAGGAGATTTGGTACGTACCATCATTGTAGATAGTACAGTAACATGCAGGATGAAACGTTCCAAAGTCATAGATAATGCCAATATTCGTCCCGGAGATGTTATTGTTGGTTTAGCTTCTTATGGACAAGCCTCTTATGAAAAATCTTATAATGGAGGAATGGGAAGTAACGGATTAACTTCTGCTCGCCACGATGTCTTTTCTAAATATCTGGCAAAAAAATATCCTGAAAGTTACGACGCCGGAGTTCCTGAAGAACTTATTTATTCAGGGAAATTAAAATTAACGGACATAATAAAAGAAATCGGAATCGATGCCGGAAAAATGGTACTCTCTCCTACCCGGACTTATGCACCTGTGATCAAACAAATCTTAGATAAATACCATTCACAAATTCATGGAATGGTACATTGTTCCGGAGGCGCTCAAACAAAAATATTGCATTTCATACAAAATCTGAAAATCATTAAAGACAATCTATTTCCTATTCCTCCACTATTTAGAACAATTAAAGAACAATCCGGAACTGATTGGAAAGAAATGTATAAAGTTTTTAATATGGGGCACAGAATGGAATTATATATTCCGGAAAATATTTCACAAGACATTATCAATATTTCCAAATCATTTAATATTGATGCTCGTATTGTAGGACGAGTTGAAACTTCTGACAAATCAGAGCTTGAAATAATCAGCGAGTTCGGAACCTTTATATATTAACAATCTTAAACCATTGAACATGAAACTAAAACATTTTTTCTCAATTGTACTTTTTGCATCTATTATTTTTTATTCATGTGGAAATAAAAGTAATAACAATGACACTAAAAACAACGATAATCAAAGCTATTTAGAAGATGTAGCCAAACAGGCAGGAAAACTTTGCCCTATGGATGTTGATACTGAAACACGCTGGGATAGTGTAACAGCCCCCGGCGGAAACAAATTGAAATATTATTATACAATTACGGTAGATATTCCTGCCGAATTTGATGTAAATATTTTCAATGTCAATATGAAAAACATGTTGGTAAACACAGTAAAAAGCAATGCCTTGATGAATGTTCTAAAAAATAAAAACGTTATTTTTGTGTACCAATATAATGATAAATCAGGTAATCTTATTTCCGAAATATCTATTACTCCTGAAGATTACAAAAAATAAATGGCCGAAACATCCCTCTTAGAAAAACTAGATATACTTGTTTCCCGGTTCGAAGAAATAGGAACTTTGATTACCGATCCGAACGTAATTGCAGACATGAAACGCTTTGTCAAATTAAACAAAGAATATCGTGATTTGGAAAAGATTATCAATGCCCGGAACGAATATAAAAAAATCCTTGAAGGAGTAGAAGAAGACAAGTATATCTTAGAAAATGAATCAGATAACGAATTACGGGAAATAGCCAAGGAAGAATTAGATAACTATTCCGAACGGCTTCCG
>JAVBMM010000016.1:0-2885 GCA_031552425.1 Bacteroidales bacterium
GTTAAAGAGCGGGCTGGGACAACAATTGTACTTGCTTTCAAAGCATTTTCTCTTTGGAAAACTTTTCCGATAGTAAAAGAATATATTCCTTCTTCTACTGCAAGTTCCATTTATGAAGCTCAACTAGCTTATGAAGAAATGGGCAGTTTAGCACATACTTTTTCACCGGCTTATACAGAAAAAGATTTTCCGAAAATTTTACAATATAGTAGCCATATTACATTCAATTCATTCACTCAGTTCAATTATTTTTATCCACTGGTGCAAGCTTACAAAAGGCCTATTTCATGTGGCATACGAATCAATCCGGAATATTCTGAAGTGGAAACTGATTTATACAATCCCTGTGCTCCCGGATCCAGATTTGGAATTACTTGCGATCAACTTGAAGAAAAACTTATTCAAGGTATTGAAGGACTACATTTTCACACTTTATGTGAGTCTTCATCATATGACTTAGAAAAAACATTAAATGTTATTGAAGAAAAATTCGGAAAATATTTACAGCAAATCAAATGGTTGAACATGGGAGGTGGTCATTTAATAACTAGAAAAGATTATGATGTGGAACATTTAATCAATCTTTTACTCTCCTTTAAAGAAAAATATCCCCACTTAGAAATTATCATGGAACCAGGTAGTGCATTTGCTTGGCAAACAGGATTTTTAATCTCTTCTGTAGTTGATATTGTAGAAAACAAAGGTATACAAACTGCCATTATAGATGCATCTTTTACTTGCCACATGCCCGATTGTTTGGAAATGCCTTATAAACCAGTTATCCGGGGAGCTTATCAAGAACCTGTTTCAGGCAAACCAACTTACAGAATCGGAGGAAATTCATGCTTAAGTGGTGATTTCATGGGAGATTGGTCATTCGATAAACCATTGAAAATTGGAGATAAAATTATTTTCGAAGACATGATTCATTACACCATTGTAAAAACCAATATGTTTAACGGGATTCCACACCCTTCTATAGCTATTTTACGAAATAATGGAAAATTAGACATGTTACGTATATTCCAGTATGAAGATTATAAAAACAGGATGGACTGATTTATTCAATTATGAAACATAAATTTGAGCGGTTTCCTGTTTTAGTATTTTCACTTCAATTCCTTCATTAATAAATTGTCCTGTTTCCGAAATAGCATCATAAATTTCTCCTTCAACCATTACTTTTCCCGAAGGACGTAATACCGTTAAGGTTATTCCGTTTTTCCCTACTAATGATTCTTTTTCGACTATAGTTACAATAGAAGAATTTATTTCCGCATCCAAAGCTATTTTCTTGAGAATTCCTTGTTTCCCAATTCGAGAAGCACCATACAATATAAGTAAGAATCCGGATAATACTCCTCCCGAAACAGTCAAAAATGAACGAAATAAATCAGAAGTTTCTATCGGTTTAAAATCAAAATCATTATTATTCAACAAAGCCAATAAAAGTCCCGTTACAGATAAAATGATTCCGGAAACCCCGGCAATTCCGAATCCGGGAATAACAAATATTTCCAAGGCAATTAAAATCAATCCGATTCCGAAGATGATGATTTCCCAATATTGAGCCACACCATCCATGCATAAAGGGGTAAAATACAGCACAGCCGCCGTCAAAGCAGCAATACTCGGAAATCCTATTCCAGGAGATTGTAATTCAAAGTAAATCCCGGCAACGATAATCATAATCAATATTCCCTGAAATATCGGATTCAATAAAAAACCTTTTATATCTTCATACCAAGAAGGCTGATATATGACTAGTTCATATTTTGGTATAAATAAATATTTTTCTACAATCTCATCTATATTTTTAGCGACCCCGTCACAATATCCATATTTTAATGCCTCCTCTGTAGTAAGAGTTAGCACTTTTCCCGTATCACTGATAAGAGGGATATAAACACGAGCATCTACCATGGCTTCAGCAATCTTCGGATCTCTTTTCCATTTATAAATAGTATCTCGTCCGGAAATGATCGTATCTTTTCCATGAAATTCAGCAGTAGTTTTAATTATACCTCTCATATAAGATTGATATTTATCTGGAGCCGCACTACCTGTTTGTTCAACTACGGTAGCCGCTCCAATCGCAGCCCCTTTATTCATAAAAATCTTTTTTCCGGCGATAGCAATAAGGGCTCCGGCCGAGGCTGCATTATTATTAATAAAAACATAAACCGGAATAGAACTATATAAAACAGAAGAACGCATAGAATCTGCATCAACCACAGTCCCTCCATAAGTATTCATGTCTATAATAATTGCTTCTGCTTGGATGGAACGAGCCTCTTTCATTCCTTCTGATAAATACAAACGGGTAGTAGGATTTATATCTTTATGAATGTCTATTTTATATATAACAGGAACATCATTTCCTGCAAACATAAAAAAATTTATCATAATATTTGAACAAAATAACAACCAAAAACGTTTCATAAGAAATCTATAAATTATTCGTGATAAATCAATGATGAATAAACACAAAGATAATCTTATTTATTTAGGATACAAGAAGAATTCTTTGTATATTTTATTGATTTATATTTAAAATATAACATGTTTTAATATACATTTGTAAAATAATGCGTACCTTTGCATCATGGTAAATTATGCAACCACAGCGCGTTAAATTATTAAAGTCAAAAAATTATCGCTTTATGAACAAGAATCAATTTCAAAAAAAGATTTTAGGCATGCAAGATAACATGTTTAATTTTGCGATGATGCTCACCGCTAATAGAGATGACGCACAAGATCTGCTTCAAGACACCACTTTGAAAGCATTAGACAATCAAGACAAATATATTGATAATGTCAATTTTAAAGGTTGGGTCTTGACAATCATGCGTAATATCTTTATAAATAATTACCGAAAAATT
>JAVBMM010000023.1:0-16827 GCA_031552425.1 Bacteroidales bacterium
GGATTCTTCCACTATTTCGTTGATATAAGAAGCGGCTTGTGTTTTTGCTTCATCTTTCAAGGTTTCTACCAGACGGCTTGTAGCTTGTTCAGCAGAAAGTCCTGAAATTACCTCAAGGCGTTCTATTTCTTGGCGGTATGCTTTGTCTAGTTCTTGCTTTTTCTTTTCAACAATCTCTAATTGAGCATCCAGGTTGTCTTTAATATCATCTGCTTCATTTTTTTTCTTTTGCAATTCTTCCTGTTTTTGATTCAGAACCAATTCCCTTTGTTTTAACTTGGCTTCTTGAGATTGTATTTTGGAATTACGAGAGCTGACTTGTTTTTCCAACTCAGACTTCAAACTAAGGAATTTTTCCTTTACTTCCAATAATTTGTTTTTCTTAATTGTTTCAGCCTCTTTTTGGGCTTCTTCAATGATTTTTTGGGAACGAGACTTATTTACGATGTTCATGATTACCCATGAACCGACAGCCCCAAGTACTATGCCTGATATGGCTATTATAATTTCAGTCATCATAGTAAAATATTAAATATAATAAATAAAAAACACCACCCTATAAAGGCAATTCTTTATAAAGCAGTGCGGAACAAACACTTTAAATACAATTTAATTTCCTGAATTCAAGTATTCTTCTATTTCAAGAGATAAACTTTGCAATTTATCATATACCGGAGATACGTCTTCCCTGTCTTTCATTTTCATATTTTCCATAGAAAAATGAAAAGCAGTCATCGCCAATAAATCTTTTAATTCTAATTGAGAATTATTAAAAAATCCTCCGTATTTGAGAATTGTTTCGTTTACTTGTCTTGCCGCTTTCCTTGCTAAAGCTTCTTCACTTCTTCTGCAACGAAGTTTATGAATTTTTTCGGCAATATTTAATTGTATCGTAAAAAAATCATCGGTCATAGCACTCCTTGTATTATTCTTATTCATTTAACAAAGCGATGCATCTGTCGACTTCCCGCACTAACTTTGACAATTTTTGCTTAGCACTTTTTATTTCTCCGTGTTGAATGGAAATTACTTGCGCCATTTTCAAATTATCATATTGGACGTTTAATTCTTTGATCTTATTATAAGCTGATTGTAATTCTTGTTCTTTGGCAGATAATTGTTCCTTTAATGAGCTATTTTCTGCTTTCAGGGTATCGCATAAAAACATCAATTGTTTTACCCTTGTTTCAAAAACAGTCAACGTTTTTTTTTGATCATCGGTCATTTCTATCCAATTTCTTTGGCAAAAGTAACGATTTGTTCGTGAGTTTGCAAAATAAACATGAATATTTTTTCATTTCTTACTTTGCCCGGTAATATAAAGTGGAGCAGTTTTTTTCATTGAATGTGCGATTGGCTACTGTTTGAAGTTTTAAAACATTAATTTCCCGGTATCTTTCAACTTCCTGGTTAGTCATGTTTGCATCGCCTAACAATTCAAATAAACCTAAATTAGTTCCTTTGTTGAGATAATTAATATTAGAGAACAGTTCATTTGATTCAAATTTATTTTTTACTTTTTCTAGCTCTTTGTCTTTGATTTTTTCTACGCAAATGCAATTTAATTCTTGTTGAATGATTTTATCAGCATCTTCCAATGAAATTCCAGGTGCAGGTTTTCCTGTGATGTAAAATAATCCGGGATCGGTATTTCCCGAAATATATGCATTGATTTCCAGAAAAGATTGCTTTTCCATTACCAAATGTTGGAATAATCTGGCGGAACGTCCATTTGCCAATATGTCTGAAAGCATGTCCCATGCGTAATAATCTTCGTCATTTCTTCCACCGATGTGATATGCTTTATATATGGAACTTGCCGGAACATTTCGTTCTACTTCCAAGAAATGTGGAGCGTTTTGTTGAGGTTCTTTAGGTAAATTCCTTAGGGGAACATTTCTCCTTTCTATTGGAGCGAACCATTT
Source organism: Bacteroidales bacterium (assembly GCA_031552425.1). Lineage (GTDB taxonomy): Bacteria > Bacteroidota > Bacteroidia > Bacteroidales > Azobacteroidaceae > JAISFI01. The sequence goes on from JAVBMM010000023.1 coordinate 1,926, forward strand.
TTCCGACAAACGAATAGTTTCTTCGATAGAAATGTTTCCGGTGACGGATAAAACAGCATTATTTGGAGCATAGTGGTCAAAGAAAAAACTCTTCACATCTTCCAAGGTTGCTTGTTCTATATGTGAAGGATCTTTCCCGATAGTCGGCCAGGAATAAGGATGGATTTGATACGCTAAATTCCTTATCAAATGTGAAATATCTCCATAAGGTTGATTTAGACAACGTTGTTTAAATTCTTCAATTACAACCTGTTTTTGTGTTTGTAAGCTTTTTTCTGAAAAAGCCAGGGAAAGCATCCGGTCGGATTCCAACCAAAAAGCAGTTTCTACATTTTGGGAAGGGACTGCAATATAATAACAAGTTACATCATCGTTTGTCCATGCATTATTTTCTGCACCGGCTTCTTGCGCCGGAACATCATATTCTGGAATGTGAATGGAACCTCCGAACATTAAATGTTCAAAGAGATGGGCAAATCCGGTTTTATTCGGGTGTTCATCCCTGGAGCCTACATCATAAACAATATTCAAGGCCACCATAGGTGTTGATTTATCGTAATGATGAATAATTCTTAATCCGTTGGAAAGAATATATTTATTGAAAATGATCATCTTGAAAATAAAAACAAAAGTAAACTTTTGTCGTGAGAAAAGGAGAATAAAAATGATAAAAACATTCAATCCCCTTTTCAAAGAGAGAGGATTAAGAAGAGTATCATTCTATTGAGAAGATTTTCTGAAAAATGTGGAAAGAATTTTTTTGTTTTGTAGAGTTTTACACTAAACTTACAAAAACTTCTTTGTCTTTTTCTTCAATTTTTATTTTTTCTTCCCTAGACAGCCATCCTAAAGCAGCATAAAGATCTTTTTCTGTAAGTTTGGTTACTTTTTTTAGATCTTTGATTTCTGTTTTACCTTTACTTTTGCTTAATGCTTTCCAAACAAGACCTGCATTGTTACCAATTTTTTCTTTCATTGCTTTATTTTTTTGAGTGAATTAAACAATAATAATTACAAAGGTATAATTTTTTGTTTAAAAAAATATTTTCAGGTATACTTTTAACTTAAAGATAAGGAAGTTCTAATTTTCCCAGTCATATTCATCATACGATTCTTCTGTTTCGTCTTCTTCATTATCATCATAATCAAAGTCGTCGAAATCATCTTCTAACTCTAAATTTTGTATATCTAAAGATTTGTGTACAATGCTTTCTGGATCGTGGAAAGTTTCTTTATTTAATTCTTTCCAAAGTAAGTCTTTCAGTTGGGAAATACCTTGCTGAGTGATGGATGAGATGAAGATGTATGGAATATCTTCCGGAAGTTCTTTGGATATTTCGGTTATCAGTTCTTCATCGAGCATGTCTGATTTGGTGATAGCCAGCACTTTTTGCTTGTTCGCAAGTTCAGGATTGTATTTTTCTAACTCATTGCACAATATTTCGTATTCTTTTTGAATATCATCGGAGTCTGCAGGAACCATAAATAGTAGGAGAGAATTTCTTTCTATGTGTCGTAAAAACCTCAATCCTAAACCTTTTCCTTCGCTTGCACCCTCTATAATTCCCGGAATATCGGCCATGACAAAAGATCGATTATCCCGATAACTAACGATTCCTAAATTTGGCTCTAAAGTGGTAAAAGGATAATTGGCTATTTTAGGTTTAGCAGCAGAAACTACTGATAGTAAAGTGGATTTTCCTGCATTTGGAAATCCAACAAGTCCTACGTCTGCGAGTAATTTTAATTGGAGAATAATGGTCTTTTCTTGTAAAGGTTCTCCCGGTTGGGCATAACGAGGAGCTTGATTAGTGGCGGTTTTGAAGTGATTATTTCCTAATCCGCCTTTCCCTCCTTTGAGAAGGATGATTTCTTGTTGGTCGCGGGTAACATCACAAATAAATTCTCCTGTTTGAGCATCAAAAACAACGGTACCACAAGGAACATCAATAATTTTATTTACACCATCTTTCCCTTTACAAAGTCGTCCTTCTCCATTTATACCATTTTCGGCAAAGACATGTCTTTCGTATTTTAGATGAAGTAGAGTCCAATAATTTCTATTCCCTCGGAGGATAACATCTCCTCCTTTTCCTCCGTCTCCTCCATCCGGACCACCACGTGGAATATACTTTTCCCTTCGAAAATGGGCGGAACCTCTTCCTCCTTTTCCTGAACGGCAATATATTTTTACATAGTCTACGAAATTTGAATCAGACATCGTGTTGGTTTTATTATTTGCTTAATATGGGAAGAATCAACAAGCAATAGCTTTTTGATAAACTTTAGCTACGGCTTTGTTTATTTCAGCAAAAATTTCATCAATAGAACGTTCACCTCCGGATATATCAACTAATTTCCCTTCTTTTTTGTAAAATTCAATCAGAGGAGCAGTTTGATTATGATATACTTTTAATCTGGCAGTGATTGTTTCTAAATTATCATCAGAACGTCCTGAGATTTTGCCCCTTTTTAATAGACGTTGAATTAATTCATCTTCTTCGACATTTAAATTAATGACGATTGATAATTCTTTATTCCTTTCGGATAATATTTCGTTTAATGCTTTTCCTTGCTTAATTGTACGGGGAAAACCGTCGAATATAATACCGGTTTCTGTTTTTTGAGAATCAAGCGTTTCTGCAAGCATGTCAATGATTAATTCATCGGGAACCAAATGCCCTTTAGAAATGTGAAATTCGGCAATTTTTCCTAATTCTGTTTGTCTTTCAATTTCTTCTCTTAATAGTTCTCCGGTGGAAATATGTTTCAATCCGTATTTTTCTATTAATAACTCACTTTGAGTTCCTTTGCCTGAACCTGGCGCTCCAAAAATTACAATATTTAACATTTTTTTATCCATTTAACTCTCTAATCTGTAAATGTTTTTCAGATTCCTGCCGTATCCGTCATAATCCAAGCCATACCCAACAATAAAATCGGGGAGTATCTTTATTCCTACATAATCCGGTTTTACATCTTTTAGCAATGTATCCGGCTTTAATAATAAAGCGGCGATTCTTACTGATTTAGCCTCTTTCGACAGTAAATGATTTTTTAGGTTTTCAATGGTATGACCGGTATCAATGATATCTTCAATCACTACAATGTTCCGGCCTTTTACGTTCTCAACTAATCCGTATATTTCTGTTATTTTTCCTTTACTAGAAGTTCCTTTATACGATTTTAGCCGGATAAAAGTGACTTCACAAGGAAAATTTAATCGCTTCAAAAGATCGGAAGCAAACATAAATGCTCCGTTCAGTACACAAATAAACAGAGGATTATCTTCTTTTAATTCTGCGTTCATTTGTTGCGCTATCCGCTCAATAGCTTCGATGATATTTTTTTCCGATATCGAAAGAACAAAATGTTTGTCTTTTACTTGAATTCTTGACATATTTTGTTTAGTTCGAAATTTAGAGCGGCAAAGTTAATATAAAGAAGTGATATTTCATTGAAAAATATTACTTAATTTTGTAACTTCAAGGAAATATGCGGAATCATGAAAATATTTTCTTCTTCTTTGACAAAAATGCTTGATTGCTATACGATTGAGCATGAGCCTGTTTCTTCTATTGATCTGATGGAGAGAGCTTCTTATGTATTTGCAGAAGCTTTTAAAAAGATATTTCCACCAACTTGTAAATTGGTTGTATTGGCAGGTCATGGAAATAACGGAGGAGATGCATTGGCTGTTGCTAGGCTTTTATCTGCGGATGATTATAAAATAGAAGTTTATCTGTATAATTTTACGGAAAATCTTTCTTCTGATTGTGAAATAAATAAGCAACGTTTATTGAAAATACCCACTGTTAAATTCAAAGAATGTAATTCTTCTCTTGTCCTTCCTGAATTGCCTGATGAATGTGTAGTTATTGATGGTTTATTCGGTTCCGGTTTGAATCGTCCCCTTGAAGGTGGATATCTTCCTTTAGTGGAGCATATCAATCGTTCTTCTGCTCAAGTAGTATCTATTGATATTCCTTCAGGACTTTTTGGGGAAGATAATACTCAAAATAATTCACAGGCAATTATTTGTTCAGATGTGACGTTTACTTTTCAATATCCTAAATTATCTTTTCTTTTGCCGGAAAATGAGTTATTTGTTCCTCGTTGGGAAGTGCTTGATATTGGTTTGCATCCCGATATTTTGAAACAAACCGAAACTTCTTATTACTTGACGGAGAAAAAAGATATTATTCATTTTTTGAAGAGTAGGAGTAAATTTGCCCATAAAGGAAATTTCGGACATGCATTGTTGATTTCGGGGAGTTATGGAAAAATGGGAGCTGCTGTATTGGCGGCAAAAGCATGTTTGAGAACGGGAGTAGGATTGATAACTGTTCATATGCCTCGCAAGGGAGTGGAAGTTATGCAAACATCTTTACCTGAAGCAATGGTGAGTATAGATGAAGGTGATTTTTGTTTTTCAAGGGTTCCGGATATCCAAAGATTTGATTTTGTAGGAGTTGGCCCGGGAATTGGAACAGGAGATAAAACTATTTCTGCTTTTGAGCGTTTATTGTCGCTGAATGATAAACCGTTAGTATTGGATGCAGATGCATTGAATATATTATCAAAAAAACGTGCGATGTTCCGGTTGATACCAGAGAACAGTATACTTACACCCCATCCTAAGGAGTTCGATCGTATAGCAGGATCTTCAGTTTCTTCTTATGAAAGAATGCACAAGGCAATGAAAATGGCTGTGGAATTAAAATCTTATATTGTGTTGAAAGGCGCATATACGGCTGTTTGTATGCCGGACAATACTTGTTGGTTTAATCCTACCGGGAATCCGGGTATGGCATCTGCCGGGTGTGGAGATGTACTGACCGGAATGATTTTGTCATTATTATCACAAGGATATACTTCCAGAGAAGCGGCTCTGTTAGGTGTTTATTTGCATGGAATGACAGGAGATTTAGCTGTTGAGTCAGGAAACTATTCCTATGAAAGCCTTTTAGCAGGAGATACGGTTGAAATGATAGGAAAGTGTTATAACCTTTTGAGAAATTAAATAGAAGGATTTACAAACTACTTTTTAAAAAAGTATCATTTTCCCACAATAACATAGATTTCTTTTTATCCAATCCCCAATGATATCCACCTAGTTTTCCATTAGAACGAATTACCCGATGGCAAGGAACGATAAATGCTACTGGATTGTATCCAACTGCGGTCCCGACTGCTCTTGACGCATCAGTATGTCCTATGGATGTTGCCAATTCTCCGTATGAAGTTAAATATCCCCAAGGAATTCTTAGTAGTGCATCCCATACTTTTAGTTGAAATTCGGTTCCTTTGATATGTAGAATGATAGGTTGAGGTATCTCGTGATTTTTGTTGAAAATACACATGGCATTTTCTTGCATATTATTGGTGCCTTCTTTGTACTCAGCTTGTGGGTATCTTGTTTTAAGTTCAGACATTAATAAGTTTTTATCATCTCCGAAAGCCAAATAACAAATTCCTTTGGAAGTAGATGCTATAAGCAGTTGTCCGAAAGGAGAGTTTTTATAGCCGTAGTTGATAAGAAGAAGCTTGTCTTCGGAAGAATGTTCTCCCGAAGACATAGCTAGTATGGTTGTAAATAAATTGTGTGCAATGGTTTTTTCTTCCATTGTTACCAAGCAAATAAAGGAAAATCTTTCATTGTAGCATTTACTTTCTGCCGAACTGCTTTAATGACAGATTCGTTTCCTGGATTAGAAAGAACGGTATCGATCATCTCCACAATTTCTTCCATTAAAGGTTCTTTGGCTCCACGGGTAGTGATAGCTGGAGTCCCGAATCTTAATCCGGATGTAAGGAACGGGCTTCTGCTGTCAAACGGAACCATGTTTTTATTAGTGGTGATATCCGCTGCAACCAAGGCTTGTTCTCCGGCTTTCCCCGTTAATTCAGGGAATTTGGAACGCAAATCTACTAACATCAAATGGTTATCTGTTCCATCAGATACAAGTTTATATCCTTTGCTAATAAATGCATTAGCCATAGCTGCTGCATTTTTCTTTACTTGTGTTTGATATTCTTTATAAGATGGTTCTAGTGCTTCCGAAAAAGAAACAGCTTTAGATGCAATAACGTGTTCCAATGGGCCACCTTGTACTCCGGGAAAAACAGCTGAATCTAATAAAGAAGACATCATGCGGATTTCCCCTTTAGGAGTTTTCTTTCCCCACGGATTTTCAAAATCTTTTCCTAAAAGAATAATTCCTCCCCGAGGACCACGTAATGTTTTATGTGTGGTAGAAGTCACGATATGTGCATGCTTTAACGGATTTTCCAATAATCCTGCGGCGATTAATCCTGCAGGGTGAGCCATATCTACCATGAAAATAGCCCCAATTTGATCTGCTACTTTACGAATACGTGCATAATCCCATTCACGGGAATATGCGGAAGCACCGGCAATGATTAACTTGGGCTTTTCTGATAATGCGACTTTTTCCAATTGGTCATAATCAACGCGTCCGGTATTTTCTCCTACATTATACTCTAGTGCATGATATACTAAACCTGAGAAGTTTACAGGAGAGCCATGCGTAAGGTGTCCTCCGTGGGAAAGGTTTAGTCCTAAAAATTTATCTCCGGGATTTAAACAGGCCAAGAAAACGGCCATGTTAGCTTGAGCTCCGGAGTGTGGCTGTACATTGGCCCACTCGGCTCCGAATATTTGTTTTAATCTGTCAATGGCAATTTGCTCGCTTTGATCAACAACCTCGCACCCTCCATAGTAACGTTTGCCCGGATAACCTTCTGCATATTTGTTGGTTAAACAAGACCCCATAGCTTTCATTACCTGCTCGCTTACAAAGTTTTCCGAAGCGATTAATTCGATTCCTTTTAGTTGGCGTTGATACTCTTTTTCGATAATGTCAAAAATTGCATTGTCCTTTTTCATTGTTTTATTCGTTTAGAAAAAATATTGTTGCAAAGATAATATTAAGTAACGGAATTTATCTTATTGAAAGAAACAAAGTTTTGTCAAAACATGACTCCGATGGAAAAACTTAAAATGTTAGCTTTGTGGTTTACTACAATTTTTCCGTAGCTATCTCCGGGTTCCTGTGTTACATCCGTTTTGTTGTCCATTAGAGAAAAATCGTACCTGAAGTCAAAAAATAAGTGTGAAATATTAACTCCTACCCCGGAAGTTATGTACATATTGTAAAAAGAATCTGTATCTGTATATTTCTCTGTATTCGAAGGTTTTACATTGATTTGATAAGCATATTTGTATTTGCAGCCAATAAAGACATTCAATCCGTATTGATTTTGTTTAACGGTGTTGTAGCCGACAATTGCAGATAAATTTATAGCATTAACATTGAATTTGATGGTAGCATAGTCGCTATTTTCCGGTGTTTGTATATATACATTTTCTTTGGTGAGACTATAAGATAATTCCGGCTGAAAAAACATTTTCTTAACATTTATGCGCATGAAGGTTTCGCAAAGATATCCTACTTCATTTAACGTTTTGGTACTTAGTTCTCCAGATTCAGTTTCAACATTTGAGGTTGGAATAGCAGAGTTGAATCCAACTTTCATTCCCCAGTTGATTTTCTTTTCCGGTATATGAAAGTCTTTGGCTGAAATGTTACAGCAGAAAATCGAACAAATGATCAATGCATAAATAAGTTTGTTCATTTATTTTTTCTTTTTTACACTCCATCCGAATTTGCCGATCAGTGTTCCCATGTCATAATAATTTCCATGGGCATAAACTAAAAGATTTGCTTTTTTCATATCAAAAGCTCCCGTTTCTTCATCTATAAATTTGTCGTCTGCCAAAATATTGACAACTTCTGCGACAAGCATATTATGAGAGCCCAAAGGTTTGATTTCTATGATTTTGCATTCAATACATAGTGGAGATTCTTCTATGATAGGAGCATTTACTATAGTCGCTTTTCCGGGAGTTAGTTTCATCTCTTCAAATTTGTTGAAATCTTTTCCGGATTTTACGCCGCACCAATCAGTAGCAAATGCTAAATCTGAGGTTGTAAGGTTGATAACGAATTCTTTATTTTTTTCTAAAATCGGATACGAATGTCTTTCCGGACGAACTGAAATATAACATAATGCAGGATTTGTACAAAGAGTTCCTACCCAGCTAACGGTTAGTATGTTGTACTCTTCTTTGGAATTTCCACAACTAATCATTACGGCAGGTAATGGATAAACCATATTTCCGGGTTTCCAATTTTCTTTCATCTTACTTACCTTTTTTAGATTATTTCAATATCCTTTTTCTCTACTTTTTTTTCGCAATAATGACATTTCAACGTGACATTTTCTTTGTCGATAACAACGAAACGGGTACATACAGGTTCATTGTTGGTAACACATTTAGGGTTGTTGCACTTAACCAATCCTACTAATTCATTGGGTAATGTTACCTGTTTTTTTTCCACTACTTCAAAATCCCGGATAATATTTAGATTGACATTAGGAGCGATGAGTGAAATCCTGTTGATCTCTTCTTCTTTGAAAAATTTGTCGGCAATTTTGATGATTCCTTTTTTGCCCATTTTTTTACTGTCTAAATTATATCCGATGGTTACACGGGATGTCAGGCTTTCTATTCCTAACAAGCGTACTACTTGAAATAATTGTCCGGAAGGAATATGATCAATGGAAGTTCCGTTTTCCAAAGCGGCAACTTGTAATTCTCTTTTTTTTATTCCCATTTCAGTGCTTTTTAGATTACATTTATTCCTAAAACATCGCAAATGATTGCTTGACGTGCAAAAACTCCGTTTTTGGCTTGTTCGATGAAATATGCTTTAGGATTATCATCAACATCGTATGCAATTTCATTCACTCTTGGTAGAGGATGCAGTATTCTCAAGTTTTCTTTACTGTTATCCAGCATACTGTTTTTTAGTATGTAGACATTTTTTACTTTTTCGTACTCCATCAAATCTGTAAAACGTTCTCGTTGTACACGTGTCATATACAAAATATCGGACTGATTTATTACATCTTCTGAAAAATCTGTATATTCGTAATATTTGATATTATGCTCTTCACAATACGTTTTGTATGTATCCGGAATACGGAGTTCTTCCGGTGCAACGAAATGAAATGTCGGATTGAAATGTGACATCCCAACAATGAGAGAATGCACTGTTCTTCCATATTTTAGATCACCCACCATGGTTATTTGAAGGTTCTCTAATGTTCCTTGTGTTTTGTGGATGGAATATATATCTAATAAAGTTTGACTGGGATGTTGGTTTGCTCCGTCTCCTGCATTGATTATTGGTACATTGGTTATTTCAGAAGCATATCTGGCTGCACCTTCCAAATGATGTCTCATAATAATGATGTCTGCATAATTACTGACCATCAAAATGGTGTCTTTTAATGTTTCTCCCTTGGAGGAACTTGTTGTTGCTGCATCAGAAAAACCGATAATTCTTCCTCCCAAGCGGTTAACAGCTGTTTCAAAGCTGAGACGTGTACGGGTGGATGGCTCGAAAAAGAGGGTAGCACACACTTTCCCTTCAAGTAATTTTCTGTTGGGTTCAGCTTCAAAAGAACTTGCTGTTTGGATAAGTCTGAGGATATCTTCTTTCGAGTAATCAAGAATAGAAACCAAGCTTTCTTTTTTCATATATGAAACGCTAATTGCTGACTGATTGTTTGTTTACAAAAGTAGAAATAAATTTTGAATGTTTAAGCGCTTTGTTACGTTTTTTTATAATGATTGTTGGGCTAATTCATTAAGTAATATTACATTTGCAGGTTGAAAAGGAAATAGTTAATGAAAAAGAAGAATGATCTTGTTTTTACAAAAAGAATTATCAAATGGTTTTGGATTTCTTTCATATCGGTAATTTCATTGGTTGCTTTGATATTTGTTTTGATTTCCAATGGAATCATAGGATATATGCCTTCTGTAGAGAATTTAGAAAATCCTATCGATAAATATGCTTCTCAAGTCTTTTCTGTAGACCGGCAGTTATTAGGAACTTATGCGCAGAGTAAGGAAAACAGGATTTATGCATCTTATCAAGATCTTTCTCCGAAATTGGTGGAAGCTTTAATTGCCACGGAAGATGCTCGCTTTGCCAAACATTCCGGTATTGATGCTTATGCTTTAATGCGTGCCATTGTGAAAGGGGGATTTTTTATGCAATCTAATGCAGGAGGAGGAAGTACCATCACACAACAATTAGCAAAACAGTTATACTCTCCACGGGCTAACAATCTATTAGAACGCGTTTTACAGAAGCCCATTGAATGGGTAATTGCTGTAAAATTGGAACGCTTTTATACCAAAGAAGAAATTATCAACTTATACCTGAATAAATTTGACTTTTTAAACAATGCAGTGGGAGTCCATTCTGCCTCTTGGGTTTATTTTAGTAAATCTCCGAAAACTCTTTCTGTAGAAGAAGCTGCAACATTGGTGGGAATGTGTAAGAACCCATCATTGTACAATCCACGAAGGCGTTTGAATGCTTGTGAAGGCAGACGTAATGTAGTGTTGGATCAAATGTATAGGTATGGATATCTTTCTAAATCAGAACGGGATTCTATTCAACAGATACCATTGGAACTTAAATATAATAAGGTTGATCATAAAGATGGTCTAGCTCCTTATTTCAGGGAATATTTGCGGCTTATAATGACAGCCTATAAACCGAACAAGAAGGAATATGCCGATTGGCAGGCGCAAAAATATATTGCGGATTCTTTGGCTTGGGAAACCAATCCGCTTTATGGTTGGTGCAACAAGAATAAAAAACCCGGAGGAGGCCATTATAATTTGTATACAGATGGTTTAAAAATATTTACTACAGTAGATTCCCGGATGCAAAAATATGCCGAAGAATCAGTATCGGAACATGTAGGTGGAACTATGCAGCCTCTCTTTTTTAAAGAAAAGAAAGGACGCCCCAAAGCACCCTTTACAAGTGCAATAAAAGATGCTGATATTGAAACAATTATGTTGAGATCAATGCAACAAACCCAGCGTTATAGGGAATTGGTTAAAAAAGGGAAAAAGGGAAAGGAAATCAGAGAAGTATTTAATAAACCGGTAGAAATGACGGTTTTTTCATGGCAAGGGCCTAGGGATACGATTATGACTCCTTGGGACTCTATCCGCTACATGAAAACTTATTTGAGATCCGGATTTATGGCAATGGATCCTCGGTCAGGACAAGTGAAGGCATACGTTGGAGGAACGGATTTTCAGTATTTCCAATATGATATGGTGAATCTTGGGCGTAGGCAAATAGGATCTACCATCAAGCCTTATCTTTATTCATTGGCAATGGAAGAAGGTTTTACTCCTTGTGATGAAGTGTTGCATGTGGAACAGGAACTTATAACGGAAACCGGTAAAATCTGGAAACCGAGGAATGCAAATAAAAAGCATATAGGTGAGATGGTTACTATTAGATGGGGATTACAAAATTCGGATAACTGGGTTACAGCTTATCTGATGGGGAAATTAAATCCGTATAGTTTTGTCAGGACTCTTCATTCTTATGGTTTGAAAGGAAAAATAGATCCGGTTGTTTCACTCTGTTTAGGTCCTTGTGATGCTTCAGTTGCTGAAATGGTGAGTGGTTATTCTGCTTTTGCTAATCGTGGAGTAAGAGTTGATCCGGTATATGTAACGCGAATTGAAGATAATTTTGGAAATATATTAGCTACATTTTCTCCACGAATAATGGAAGTTTTGAGTGAGGAATCTGCTGCTAAAATGCTGAGCATGTTAAGAGCTGTAATAGATGGAGGAACGGGAGGCCGCATAAGAAGATACGGAGTGGCTGCTCCTATGGGAGGAAAAACAGGAACAACACAAAATAATTCCGACGGATGGTTTATGGGATTTACCCCTTCATTGGTTGGTGGAGTATGGGTAGGAGGAGAAGATCGTTCCATCCATTTTGACCGCATGGCAGAAGGACAAGCAGCGAGTATTGCTTTACCTGTTTTCGCTATTTTTATGAAAAAGGTTTATAATGATAAAGATTTGGGATATTCTCAGACTGAAAACTTTGAAGTCCGGGCACAATACCAAAATGTATGTAACGGTTCTTTGGATAAAGGAGATGAACCTGAAGGATTGGATGATTTGTTTCGTTGAAGTGCTCGTTCTGCAAGCTGTGAGGCTTCGTTGTGAACAGTGAACAGATTCGTTCAATTTGTGTGCTGTTTTAATGTCTACTGAATATTGTTTTTTAACTCTTAATTCTTAACTTTTTATTTTTAATTTCTAAAATATGAAAAATATAGCTTCTTTGCTTATTATAAGCTTTATTTTTATGGTTTCAGTTTTCTCTCAGAATTCTAATATTTACCAATATAAAAGAGGAAACCTTGAGATTTTTCTACTTTCTGAAGGACAACAAGAAGGGAAAACATCGATTTTAATTGGAGCGACTCCTGAAATCCTTCAACAATGTGCACCTGAAGGAAATTATCCTAGTGCTGTAAATACATTTTTAGTTCGTACTCCTGATAAAATTATTTTAATAGATACTGGATTTGGACGTAATCTTTTTGCGAATTTACAATCATTGGGAATAACTCCAGAACAGATTGATGTGCTACTACTTACCCATATGCATGGAGATCATATCGGAGGAATGCTTCGTGAAGACAAAACGTCTTTTCCTAATGCACATGTATATTTATCGCAAGAAGAATATAATTATTGGAAGGACACGGATAACGATAAAGCCCGTAAAGTAATTGATGTTTATAAAGATCAATTCAAGCTTTTTATACCGAAGGAGATTACAGAAAAACTAACTTCTTTACTTCCTGGATTTTCAGGAATTGCTGCTTATGGACATACTCCCGGTCATACCGCTTATTTATTGGAAGCAGATGGAGAGAAGTTATTGATTTGGGCAGATTTGACAAACGCACCAGCTATCCAGATTCCGTATCCGGATGTAGCGACTGTTTATGATATGAATGCCGCACAGGCAATCGAAACCCGTAAGAAAATATTGGAATATGTTTCCCAAAATGACATTCCTGTCGCTGGTATGCATATTGCGTATCCTGCAATAGGAAATGTAAAAAGAATATCTAAAGGAAGTTATGAATTTGCACCGGTAAGAAAATGATCCTGTTAATCAGATTCTAAATTACCGTTTTTCCATTTTTCTTTTTTTGTTAATTTTTCGAATTCGTCGTAATACCTCCAAGTCCCGGTTTTCCTGTTATTTTTGAATTTTCCGTTGATCTTCAACTTCCCGTTTGAATAAAAGGCTTTGTATTTTCCGTCTTTAATTCCGTCCTTAATTTCGGTTTTACTTTTAATACTACCGTCTTCATAAAACTCGGTAAATACGTTTCCTGAAAATTTTTCGATGTAAAATAATTCCAAATTTTTAAGCGTATCTTCTCTTGCTGCAAAATCAATTTCTTCTTGAACAATATCGTCAGGACTTTCTATGATTTCTTGTTGTAAATTCGGAACAGCAAATTCTGCAATCCATCTGGTGTCTAACATATCTTTTTCGCCTGTCAATTGAAAAGCTGTTTGTGGAAAACAAAGTACGAATTGCTGATTATTTTGTAAATCTTTCCAAGTAGCAGGGGCAACAAACTCCTTCCATAAAGGGAAGAATTTTTGAGTGTTAGTATAAGCAAAAACGCTCGATTTATTATTAAATTCTTTCATGATCCGGTTGAAATCATCATCTTTATCAATAGTTTGTCCCGTACGATAATCTTCTATCATGGAGAGTAAAGTAGCGGTACTGTTGCTGAAAACTACGTAATCATCAATGATAGTGTAAAAAGGTTTATTTAGTTTGTCGAACATTTTTCCAAATAACAAACGGAAAAATCCTTTCATTTCCAAGTAGTGAATGCCGTATTCTTCGTACTCTATGGTTTTGAATTTGACAGGTGTTCTTTTTCGAATACGCTCTTCTATAAAATGAAGATTTTCTGTGGCGTCTTTTTTGTTTTTCATTTTGATGACTGCCACAAATTCATTTTGACGCCCCAATGTTCCCGGAGTATTTTGAGAAAAAACAACTTCTCCTTCCATCCAACTCAAGAAATTTTTACGGATATCAATGCTCAAAAAACTTTCGATCCTGTCCCAATTCTTTTTGAATTCTTTGTGCGAAGACGGATCATTTTTCATTACATGCTCTACATTATCCATGAATTTCCCTGCATCTTCAAATCCCATAGACATAAAGAAAGCAGTTCTGTGGGAAAGAATTTTTTGAGCTGTGATTTTATTTTTCCCGGATTGAAGTAATGCCAATAAATAGCTATCGGTTGAGTCATTCAGGTTAGTGTATCCCTTGAGAGACATTTGCTTGTCGGAAGTATTGAATTGCAAACCGGTAAACTTCATAGAACGACATAAGTCCGTCATATTTTCGTCAGGAACTCCGGTAAATAGTGTGAGGTAGTTGTTAAAATGCTTGTAATTAATGTATATCCTGCAAAGTCCGGAGTTTTGTATTTTTTGATCAATGTCCAGAAAATACAGGTCTCTTCCGATAGAAGGATTTTCTTTTTCTTGAATGGATTTTTCTACCAGTAATCCTGTGTAAGAACAAACCAAGTGATTGTCTATAAAACAGATATATAATGTATTTTTTTCTTTGGGATCAAATAATTCCATGATTTTATACCCGTTGAATTTACGCGATGTAACACGATAATCTAATGTTTTAAACAGATTCTCCATTTGATCTTTCAGACTTTCCACTTTAGAGGCTTTTTGTAGATCAATAACAAAAAGAAAATCAAAATCAGAACGGCGAGTCATATGTGCAGAAATCATCAAATTACGTTTGCCCAACAGATTGAGCATGGATTCATTTTCATGCAATATAGAATCCAATAGGTGAGCATTGTCGCTGATTTCTTTCATCTTTTCTTGTCC
>JAVBMM010000196.1:0-12149 GCA_031552425.1 Bacteroidales bacterium
AAAATTCCTATCAATGGTTATTTAACTCTAAAAGTCAGTTCTGGAGAAGAGGAGTTGAATGAAAGCGAAGAGAAAACAGAGAATGGAGAGCAAGAAAAAGTAGAGAAGACTGATAATTCTTGGTTTTAACTCATGAAAAACATAGAAGAAGAAATAAACAAATACTCATTAAACGAATCTGAATTTTCAGAAGAATCAACAGATTTACATGAACATTTCAGATTTATTGCAGACAAAGGCCAAAACCTTTTACGTATTGACAAATTCTTAACCGACCGCATTATGAATGTATCCCGCAACCGCATCCAACAAGCGGCAGAAGCAGGATGTATATTTGTTAATGAAATCCCCGTTAAATCTAATTATAAAGTTAAGCCGGGAGATATCGTTTCAGTCATGATGACTTATCCTCCTCATGAGCTCGAAATTATCCCAGAGGAAATGCCCTTGAACATTGTATACGAAGATCAAGATTTATTAGTGGTTAATAAACCTCCCGGATTAGTGGTTCATCCCGGACATGGTAATTATACAGGAACTTTAGTTAATGGCATTGCCTGGCATTTGAGAAACAATCCCTATTACGATCCGAATGATCCGGATGTAGGATTAGTTCATCGTATTGATAAAGATACTTCTGGATTGCTGCTTATTGCAAAAAATGCTGATGCCAAATCTCATTTGGGCTTTCAATTTTACAAAAAAACTACTCAAAGAACATATAATGCATTGGTTTGGGGAATCATGAAAGATGATGAAGGAACTATCGTCGGAAATTTAGGAAGAGATCCGTATGATAAACTATTAATCAGAGTGTTCCCTGAGGGAGATTACGGAAAGCCTGCCGTTACCCACTATAAAGTATTGGAAAGATTAGGATATGTAACACTTGTAGAATGCCAATTAGAAACAGGAAGACCACATCAAATCCGTGTTCACATGCAATACATCGGACATACTATTTTTAATGATGACAGATACGGCGGTTCATATATTTTGAAAGGGAACCACACTACAAAATATAAACAATTCATTCATAATTGCTTTGAAATTTGTCCCAGACAGGCTCTCCACGCAAAAACACTCGGGTTTATCCATCCAAGGACTGAAGAAAGAATGTATTTCGACTCCAATCTACCGGATGACATGTCCGGATTACTAGATAAATGGAGAAAATATGTTACAAGTGAAGATTAACAAACTAACTCAACAATATTAAATGAAAAAAAATATTGCAGTCATTGCCGGGGGATATTCATCTGAATATGTAGTTTCTTTAAAAAGTGCTGAAGGAATTTTATCTTTTATTGATAAAAGCAAATATAATTTATATTTGGTGATTATTACAAAAAAATCTTGGAAAGTACACTTGGATGATGACCGAAAAATTGATATAAATAAAAGCGATTTTAGCTTTCTTGACAACAATAATTGCATTAAATTTAACTTTGCATACATAACTATCCACGGAACTCCGGGAGAAAACGGGCTATTACAAGGTTATTTTGATTTGTTGAACATTCCCTATTCTAATTGCGGCGTTTTGGCATCAGCTTTAACTTTCAATAAGTATACCTGTAATAATTACTTGAAAAGTTTCGGAATTAATGTAGCAGATTCCATTCGGTTATTCAAAGGAGAATCTATTGAAGAATCAACCATTGTAAAACGTTTGGGATTACCTGTATTTATCAAACCGAATGAAGGAGGTTCCAGTTTTGGTACCACCAAAGTAAAAACACCATCTGAGATTCAACCGGCAATTGCCAATGCTTTTGCTGAAGGAGATGAAGTCATTATTGAAAAATTCATGCCGGGTACGGAACTAACTTGTGGCTGTTATAAAATAAAAGGGAAAGAAATCGTATTCCCTATTACAGAAGTGGTAAGTAAAAATGAATTTTTCGATTTTGAAGCTAAATATACAGCAGAAAAGGTGGAAGAAATAACTCCTGCACGTATTCCTAAACAAATGAGTGATGAGATCAAAAGATTAACATCAAAAATATATGATTATATCGGTGCTAAAGGAATCATTCGTGTAGACTACATCGTTTCTCCTGAAGGAGAAATTAGGATGCTGGAAGTTAATACTACTCCAGGAATGACCTCTACAAGTTTTATCCCACAACAAATCTGTGCAGCAAATATAAACATAGAGGATGTGATGACAGACATCATTGAGAACCAACTAAACAATATCTGATCAAAAAGATAATATCGATATATGGAACAGAATGAGTTTGACGATATTCGCCCATTGTATGACGAAGAAGTGCCAGGTGTCATAGAAGAGTTATTAAAAGACGTTGAGTTTAAACGCGTTGTATATTATTTACTACCCAACACAGATTGGAACGTTTTTGAATCTATGATGCGTTCTTTCAAAACTAAAAAAGAATTTCAAAATGGAATTGTCCGGCAAACCGTAAAACATGTTGCGAATAAAACCATGGCTTCTTTGGATTTGAAAGGACTGGAAAATATTCGTAAAGATGAAGCTTACACATACATTTCAAACCACCGGGATATTGTTTTGGATGCCGGAGTTTTATGTATCCTTTTGGCAGATGCAGGATTAGAAACTACAGAAATAGCTATCGGAGACAATTTATTAATCCATCCATGGATAGAAAAATTTGTACGTCTAAATAAAAGCTTTATTGTACAAAGAGGTGTTTCCATCAGGCAAATGCTCGAAGTTTCGACGAAACTTTCCAATTATATAAATTATACTATCAACGAAAAGAAACAATCGGTTTGGATTGCTCAACGCGAAGGAAGATCAAAAGACTCCAACGACAATACACAAGAAAGCTTGTTGAAAATGCTAAGCTTATCCGGGGGAAATTTTGAATCCGGCATCAAAAGCATCAATATAGTTCCTTTGTCCATCTCTTATGAGTACGATCCTTGTGATTTCTTAAAAGCTAAAGAATTTCAATTGAAAAGAGATGATCCCGAATACAAAAAATCTCCGAAAGACGATTTACTTAATATGGAAACGGGCTTATTGGGATTCAAAGGAAATGTTCATTTCCAAATCTGTAAACCTATCAATCCAATATTAAAAGATTCCCTTAAAGATTTAGAGAAACAAGAACAAATCACTACCGTAGCAGCTACCATTGACAGGGAAATACATTTAAATTACAGGTTTTACCCGGGAAATTACATTGCATATGACAGTTTGAACAAAAGTAAAAAATTTTGCGATAAATATACAAAAAAGGACATTGATACTTTCAATGAATACATATGGCAACGTTTGGAATTGATTGATCTGGAAAACAAAGATGTTCCTTTCTTAACAGAAAAATTACTCGAAATGTATTCAAACCCTCTAAAAAATTATTTGATTGCGAAAAATAATAAAGAATGACCAAAAAACGAATCGCATATTTATTCATTTTTACATTATTACTTTTCGGATGTAATGATGAAATAGACTATGGCCTCGGAGAATATAGGGTAGATCTAGTAAAAATCATTTCCGGAAATACATTTTCTCTCTTAAATAACGAAGAGACCAAATTATATAGTCCTTTTTCCTTGAATGGAGTAACGTCTGGAAATCGAATACTTTTGAACTATTCTCAAACAGGAGAGCAAAATGACGGATATAAAATAAAAATCAACGGAATTCAATTTGTAGCCTCAGGAACATTAGAAAATGCAGACTATGTAGCTATAGGAAATTCTCCCATTGTATTCGAAAGTGCTTGGATAGGACTCAATTATATGAACATTTCTTTTTTCGGAGACCATCATTCTCAAACCCCGTATGCTAAATTACTTCTAGAATCAGTAATAGGATCTACATATCACATATCATTCAGATATGACAAAAGAAATGATCCTCCCGGAGTACGTACACATTATTATACTTCCTTTGATTTAAGTCCTTTATTGGGACCACCAGGAGGTGGAAAAACTATCAATGTTTGCTTTAATGCAAGCAATTACAAGCCAGAATATTATACTTTAACTTTTGAATATTAATCGGTATGAAACAAATTTCTAACCACGGATTTATCAGAGTTGCAACAGCTATCCCCGAAGTAAAAGTGGCCGATTGTAAGTTCAATGCACAAAAAATCATCCGGATGATTCACAAGGCAGCCGATGAAAAAGTTCAGGTTATCTGTTTTCCCGAACTCTGCATCAGTTCTTATTCCTGTGGAGATTTATTTCATAATAACTTATTATTAAAAGAATCAGAAAGGGCTTTATTGGACATTTTACAAGAAACGAAACAACTTAATATTATTTCTATCATTGGACTTCCTGTCCTTTCCGAAAATAAATTATTCAATGCAGCTGCGATTATACAATCAGGAAAAATATTGGGAGTTGTTCCCAAAACACATTTGCCGAACTATTGCGAATTTGTGGAAAAAAGATGGTTCTCTTCCGGAGAAGAATCATCTTATGATTTAATTCACATCTGTGGACAAATATCACCTTTTTCTACAAAACTCTTATTTGGAGATAATTCTTGCTTATTTTCCGTTGAAATATGTGAGGATTTATGGGCGACCATTCCTCCCAGTTCTCACCATGCCATACAAGGCGCTCATATTATCTTCAACCTTTCGGCCAGCAATGAATTAGTTGCTAAAAATGACTATAGAGAACAATTAATAAAACAACAATCCGCCCGTTGTTACGCAGCCTATGTATATGCTTCTTCAGGACCGGGAGAATCAACTACAGATGTAGTTTTCTCCGGAAATGGAATCATCGCAGAAAATGGCATTATTCTATCTGAATCAGAGCGTTTTTCTTTCGAAGAACAACTTGTAATCAACGAAATAGATATAGAACGGTTGGTTCATGACCGCATAAAGAGAGCCTCTTGGAAAAATTCTCCGGAAAATTACAAAATCATTCCGGTTCCATTTTTGGAAATAGAAAATTTGAAACTACATAGAGAAGTTTCTCCTCATCCGTTTCTTCCTCCGAAAGATAAGTACGAAAAACATTGCGAAGAAATTTTTTCCATTCAAATAGGAGGATTGGCAAAACGGATCAAGCACACAAATGTTCAGAATTCGGTCATTGGTATATCCGGAGGATTGGATTCTACATTGGCCTTACTAGTTTGCATAAAAACATACGACAAACTCAAATTACCCAGAAAAAATATCATTGGTGTAACCATGCCGGGATACGGTACTTCCTTAAGAACATACAACAATGCTATTCAGTTAATGGATTTACTTGGAATTTCAATCCGGGAGATTAATATAAAACCTGCTTGTGATCAACATTTTATGGATATTGGACACGATATTTCCATACACGATGCAACCTATGAAAATGCACAAGCCCGCGAACGAATGCAGATACTGATGGACATTGCTAATCAAACAAATGGGTTAGTTATTGGAACCGGAGATATGTCAGAATTAGCCTTGGGATGGACCACCTACAACGGAGATCACATGTCAATGTATGGAATAAATGTTGGGGTCCCAAAAACATTAGTCCGGGAAATAGTCCATTGGTTTGCCACTACGCAGACAAATAAAGAAATTGGAAAAATTTTATCGGATATTGTAGAAACACCTGTAAGTCCGGAATTACTTCCCACCGACCAGGAAGGAAAAATCACTCAAAAAACAGAAAATTTAGTGGGCCCATATGAATTACATGATTTTTTCCTTTATTACATGATACGCTTTGGTTTTTCTCCAGAAAAAATATTCTTTTTAACACAACATGCATTCAAAGAAAAATATGAAAACTCTGAGATCAAAAAATGGATGAAAATATTTTTCCGTCGCTTCTTCAGTCAACAATTTAAACGTTCTTGCCTGCCCGACGGACCTAAGGTTGGCCCTGTCAATCTTTCTCCACGGGGAGATTGGAAAATGGCAAGTGATGTGAGTGCTTCTTCCTGGTTAGAATGATTTTATTCCCATTATCCCGCAGACCTCTTTAATTGTTTTCTGCGCACTTTCACGAGCTTTTTCCGCACCATTATTAACTACTTTTTTCAAATAAATATGATCATTCTGAATATCTATAATACGTTCTCTGATAGGTGATGTCACTTTGATAATATCTTCAGCCAATTGCTTCTTCAAATCTCCGTAACGAATTTCGCAGGTATTCCATTTATCTTCGAAATAATTTACCACATCAGGAGTTGAAACTACTCTCAAAATAGTAAACAGATTCTCTATGCATTCCGGTTTTGTTTGGTTAACCTCCGTTGGCCCTTGATCGGTTAAAGCCTTTTTCACCTTTTTCTCAATGGTTTTCGGATCATCATACAAATAAATACAATTTCCTTCTGATTTTCCCATTTTACCACTACCATCTAATCCGGGAATTTTAATTAATTCACTACCAAAATTATAAGCTGTCGGTTCAGGAAAAAACTCCACACCATATTTATGATTAAAGCGTTTAGCATAATTACGTGTCATTTCCAAATGTTGTTCCTGATCTTTTCCCACGGGAACTTTCAAAGCTCTGTGAATCAAAATATCTGAAGCCATCAAAACCGGATAAGTAAGTAATCCTGCATTAATATTATTGGGTTGTTTACGAGCTTTTTCTTTAAAAGAAACCGTTTTCTCCAATTCTCCAAGATATGCATGCATATTGAGGAGCAAATATAGTTCAGCAATCTCTTTTACATCACTTTGAACGTAAATAGTAGATTTTTCCGGATCTAATCCTGCTGCTAAATACTCTGCAAGAACATTTCTTACATTGACATGTAACATAGAAGGATCAGGATGAGTAGTCAGGGAGTGCCAATCTGCTATAAAGAAAAAACATTGATTTTCTTTTTGCATCTTAATGAAATTAAGCAAAGCACCATAATAATTTCCTAAATGTAAATTTCCTGTGGGACGAATACCACTGACTACAATTTCCATGATTCTAATTTTTCAATTTAAGGTGCAAATGTACTATTTTTTGCCGGAGAAATCATTCAGGATTTTCATTTTTTCATTCTGACTAGAAGACAACTTAAACTTTTTTACTTATTCTCTGTTAAAACAATACAGTGATTTTAATTTATAATTTTATAATACAATAAAGCAAACCCTCTATTTTTTAACCAAAGTAAAACATGAAAAAATTAAAGATTCTTACATTAAAGCACATTTTGTACTTTTTTACCAAACAAATTGTACTATCGTACAAGCTATATAATCCATCATACCTGTATTTTTGTTCAAATTAACTAACAATAATATCATCTTAAAATTCATTATCATGAAAAAGAAATTATTTCTATTTTTAACCGGAGTAAGTATTTGCATTTCTGCAGCCATGGGGCAAAAAGAATTATTGGGAAACGGAAATATGAATTATTGGCAAGAAAAAGGTAGTGTTATAGATTCTTTACCTACAGGATATAGAGCCAGCGTTACAGAAAATTGTATGGAAGTATTTTCCAGGGTAGAAGGACGGGGAGGAAAATCCGATTACGCTTTGAATATAAAAAATCAATCTAAAGATAAAAACCGGATATCCACTCCCAAAATAAAACTTAGTGCTGATGTAAACTACAAATTGTCATTTTGGGTAAAAGGAAAAGGAAAACTTGCATGGACACGCATATCTGAGCGTAGTTCGTCCATAGCAAAATCAACTATAATCAGTCCCGAAGGTGAAGTGCTTAATTATTCTGATTGGACCCGCATAGAATATGAATTTACAGTTCCTAAAAGCGGTACATACTATGTTATGTTTTCTTTTGTAGCATCAAACAAAAGTACTCCATCTGATATTACACTTGATGATATATCTGTTGTAATAAAATAAGCTTTTTATTTTCAATCAATATAACCTCTCTCCTTTGAAAAATAAGGAGAGAGACATTTACTAACAATTTTAATTTTATATTATGAGAAAAAAACTTTTACTTATGTGTGCCACAGTAACAATGCTTTTGAGTACTGTTGCAGGGCAAAATTTCATTACTAATGGGGATATGAAGATTTGGCATACAAATGATTCCGTACCACAAGGATTCCAAATCACAGGAGGTACCGGTACCGGGCTTTCACACACCTATTTTGGCCAAGAAGAAGGCCGGGAAGGAGCCGGAGATTATGCCATTATGTGTAAAAGATCTGAAACAACAGGTGCAACAGGTAATTACCGTCTTGCCTGCCCTCAGATGACATTTACCCAAACCGGAAGCTATAAATTATCATTTTACTTGAAGGGGAAAGGTAACATCTCATGGATAAGACTTAGCACTTCTGCTACTTCTGCCGGCACTAACAACGTTCTTGGTGTCTATCCTTTTGATCTGGCTGATTGGACATTACATCAATATGATTTCGAAATCACAGATATTTCCCAATCATATTACCTTTTATTTATGATGAATTCCGTTACTGATCCGGGAAATCCTATTCTATTCGATGATGTTTCTGTAACCAAATCCTCTGCGCCATCTGATATTACTTTAAAAAGCATTAAATTTAAAGATCCTTTACTTAATTCATCATACCCAGATGGAGATTTTACCATGCCTGGAGTTGACGCAACTACGACTTCTTACACCTTTCCTCTCTGGTTCGGAAGTGATACTGTTCCAACTATCATTGCAGAAACAAGCTCTGCGCTTGCCACGTATACTGTTAATTATGGTGGTTCAAAAAAATTCTCTGAAACGGATGATCCAAGTGTAAAAACAAAAATAGTAACAATCACAGTAGAAGGAGAAGATGAAAGCACTCAAGATTATACCATCACTTTTGATAGAACTGATTTTGTTTGTGGGTTTATTAGTCAAATTTCTTCAGGTGCAGGTAAAGAATTTTCAAGCCTCTCTACGAGCTTATATAGAAGGAACACAACCGATCACGGGTCGTATTGGGGAAATGCTACTGTTCGTCCAGGATCTACTACAGGAGGGTATCTTATTACTACCAAATTAATCAATGGGGCAGGTACACTATCTTTCTGGACAGGAAAATATTCAGGATCTGATGCAGGAGAATTAAACATAAAGGTAACATATACTACAGAAGGAAGTATTTGGAATGATGTTCCCAATGGTTTAGTTAGAATTGATAGCGCCGCTTTGAATGGTGCATGGACCGAATTTACTCTTCCTATTCAACAAGAAGACCCCAATACACAAGTTAAATTGGAATATGTACAAGGGGTATCAACAACAGCCTTCTCAACAGTAAATCTAGATGATATTCGCATCACTCCTTATTCAGGATCTTCTCTCCCTAAGATAAAGGGTAATGGAGATGACTTAAATATTTTTTCTCGAGGCCAAAATATTGTTATTGCTGAACAACTTGTATATAATGTTTATGCAGTAGGCGGACAATTAATTGCTTCCGGAAAAAATACAGCAAAAGAAGTTACTATCCCTGTAAAACAAGGTATATACATTGTAAAAGCAGGTAGTCAAGCGAAAAAGATTATTGTAAAATAAAACCAATGAACTAATGTGTCAATATGCGTCTAATTATTAATAAATATTTATCATGAAAAATTTAGCATTATCGTTATTATTTTTATCAGCATGTTTTTTCACCATTTCTGCACAAGAAATCAAAAATGGAAATTTCGAAGATTGGAAAGGTGCTATGCCTGCAGGTTGGGCTTGTGGATACAAAACCCCAAATTTTATTGAAAAATCAAAAGATGCCCATTCCGGAAAAACCTCTATGCGTGTTGTATTCACTCCTCAAAAGAAAAATGACAACAGAAGGTTTCATGGACCTGATGTAGATCTGAATGCAGGCAAATACACCGTAAGTCTATTTTTGAAAGGAGAAGGAGAAATTCGCTATGTTACTTTAACAGAAAAAAGTGGCAAACCCGGAAGCGCTCCCTCTGAAACCAATATAGTTGGCACTCCTAAAATAGGAGCTGCAAACAATGCAGATTGGAAACAATATGATTTACAATTTACAATCCCTGCAGACGGAACATACCAACTACACATAGGAATCAATTCCGGATCAGAAGATACACCTTTTCTATTGGATGATATATCCATAAAAAAAGGCTAAGGTCATTGTACTTTTCTTACAAGAAAAATGAATAATCGTATTTAGATTGTACTTTTTTCACAAGAAAAACGAACAATAATACCAACCTTCCCCTTGCATACACATTTAACTTTGTTCGCAAAGAATTATAAATTTTAATACTTTATCGAATGAAAAAGAAAAATGTATTTGCAAGGGGATTGTTTTTTAGTGTATCCTGTTTATTCCTTCTTTCGTGTAACACATCTCCCAAAAGTGTTGTTGATATAAATAAACAATTCGCTTTTGCAGCACAACAAACAGAAGGACTACTCAAAAACTTATGTGACACTGCATTACAATTTCCCCTGTCAATTAATTCTGATGGAAATTTAAAAACGGTAGGAATATATAATTGGACCAGTGGATTCTTCCCAGGAAATTTATGGTATATATATGAATATACACAAGATCCAAAATGGAAAGAAGAAGCCTTAAAATGGACACATAAACTGGAACCTATACAATACTTCACACGCCACCACGATATTGGATTTATGATGTATTGCAGCTATGGAAACGCATATAGAATCACCGGGAATGAAGCATACAAAGACATTTTAGTCAACTCTGCCAAATCTCTCTGCACACGCTATTATCCCGATGCAGGTATTATTCGCTCCTGGAATTACAGGAAATCAAGAAAAGGATATGATTGGCACTGTCCGGTTATCATAGATAATATGATGAACATTGAATTGTTATTTTTTGCTTCAAAGGTAACTGGGGACGATTATTATAAAAATATTGCAATCAGCCATGCAAAAAAGACTATCCAAAATCAATTAAGAGACGATTTTAGTTCTTATCATTTAGTTAATTATGACACCATTACCGGAATTGCCACCGGAAAAGGAACCTGGCAAGGATATGCAGACAACTCAACCTGGTCGCGGGGACAAGCATGGGGAATTTACGGTTATACCCTTACTTACAGGGAAACAAAAGATCCTGAATTTCTGGATGTAGCCCGTAAAATGGCAGATTTTTTCATTAACCATCCGAACTTGCCGGAAGATAAAATTCCTTATTGGGACTTTAATGCCGGGGAAGAAGGATATGTTCCGGATTTTGTTTATGATACTAATATATATCCCGTACCTCCAAGAGACGTTTCAGCTGCTGCTGTTACATGTAGCGCTTTGCTTGAGCTAAGCACTTTCTTGGGTGAAGATGGAAAAAAATACTACCAAACCGCAGAAAAGATGTTACAATCTATGACCTCTCCTACCTATATGGCAAATAAAGGAGAAAATGGCAACTTTATGTTGAAACACTTTGTCGGAAGCCTGCCTGCTCAAGCAACAGCAAAAAGAAATGAACCAGGGAAAGGAGAAGTTGATAACCCTTGCGTGTATGCTGACTATTATTATATGGAAGCTCTTTTGAGATACAAAAGGCTCCTTGAAGGTAAAACTGTGATTTGAATTAATTTACTGAGATAATCTACTATCATTTAATTATAAATTTAACAACATGAAAAAACATAAAGAAAAGAATATCAAAGGAATGATAATTTTATTCTTTTTGATGCTTGTGGCAAACCTAACTGCACAACAAACCTCATCTAATTCAAAATTGATTGTGGGAAGTGTGACAGATAAATTAGGTGAACCCTTGATCGGAGTAAGCGTAGTGATAAAAAATACCGGAAGCGGGACAATCACCGATATAGATGGAAAGTTCTCTATCACTATTCCCAGCCAAGTAACAAATCCTATATTAGTTTTTTCTTATGTAGGTTTTGATAAACATGAAGAAAAAGTAGGGACTCAAAAACAATTACGTATCGTTATGGATGCTGCAGACAGCTCTCTTGACGAAGTAGTGGTGATAGGATATGGTTCTGTGAGAAAAAGGGACCTTACCGGTTCTGTAGATAAAGTTGACATGGATGCCATGCTACAAGCTCCCGTTGCAAGTTTCGACGAAGCCCTGGCAGGAAGGGTAGCAGGAGTTAGTGTTTCCTTTAATGAAGGAGAACCCGGTGCAGAAGCTCAAATTATCATTCGGGGAGCTAACTCGGTTACACAAGATAACTCTCCATTGTATGTAGTTGACGGATTTCCGATAGAAGAATCCATGACCAATGTCATAGACCCGGAAGATATCGAA
>JAVBMM010000176.1:0-5480 GCA_031552425.1 Bacteroidales bacterium
CAAAGATTTAAAAACCATTCATTTTTTGAATGTTATGATGAAGGCGGGTGTACGGGTTTTCAAAATAGAAGGGCGAGCACGAGGGCCGGAATATGTTCGCGTGGTAACAGCATGTTACAAGGAAGCGGTAAAAGCTTATTGTGAAGATACTTTTTCGGAGGAAAAAATTGCAGATTGGGATATACGTCTTAGAAAAGTATTCAACCGGGGATTTTGGAATGGATATTATCTTGGGCAGCGTTTGGGGGAATGGAGCCGGAATTATGGTTCGGAAGCTGAGGAAAGAAAAACATATATTGGAAAAGCGATTAAATATTTTACCAACATACAAGTTGCAGAATTTTTAATGGAATCCGGTTCATTAAAAATTGGTGATAAGATTTTAATTACAGGTCCTACAACAGGAGCGGTTTTTTATACGGTAGATGAAATTCGTGTAGAACTAAAACCTGTGAAAGAGACAAAAAAAGGAGAACATTTTTCTGTCAAGATTCAAGATAAAATTCGTCCGTCAGATAAACTTTTCAAATTGGAAACAATAACCGAAAATAAATTCAATCAGCAATGACAAAATATATCTTTGAAATTCAAATGAAAGTCCGTGATTATGAGTGCGATTTGCAAGGAATTGTGAATAATTCTAATTATCAACGGTATATGGAGCATACACGTCATGAGTTTTTAGAAAGTCTTGGAGAATCATTTGCCGATATGCATAACCAAGGATTTGACGCTGTAGTTTCTCGTGTGGATATTCAATATAAAACACCATTGACGGCAGGAAATATCTTCACTTCAAAATTAAATATGAAAAAAGAAGGTCCCCGTTTGGTTTTCGAACAAGATATTTTCAGGGATTCTGATGGGAAATTGTGCGCCCGCGGAAAAATAGAAACTGTAGTATTGCAAAACGGCAAACTGACCAGAGGGGAATATTTTGATGACCTCTTGAAAGACAGGGAAAAACAATTTGTCCCAACGGAATAGCATTATCAATCAAATTTTAATATATGACAAACCAAAACCTACTTTATCAAATCGGATTAACTCTTGCAAAAGGTGTGGGAGATATTATTGCAAAGCAATTAATAGAATCTGTAGAAAACATTGAAATCCTTTTCAAGGAAAAGAAACGTCTGTTGGAAAAACTTCCAGGAGTAACACTTCGGCTTGCAGAATCAATACAAAACCCGGAGGTATTACGTCGAGCAGAACGGGAAATAGAATTTATTCAAAAAAACAGAATTCAAACTTTTTTTTATACTGATGAGAATTATCCTCAACGCCTTAAAGAATGTATTGATTCTCCTATTGTGCTTTATTACAAAGGAAATGCTGATCTGAATGCAAAAAAAATAATCAGTATTGTAGGGACAAGGCATGCCACGGCATATGGAAAAGAAACTACTGAAAAATTACTTTCTGAAATAGCTGTTTTTTATCCTGATATAGTAATTGTGAGTGGATTAGCCTATGGAATAGATGTGTTTTCTCATAAGGCGGCATTGAAAGAATCATTACCCACAATTGCTGTGCTTGCTCATGGATTAGATCGTATTTATCCGCAACAACATAAAAATACAGCGGTTGAAATGCTGCAAAAGGGAGGCTTGTTGACTGATTTTATAAGTGAAACTAATCCTGATCGACAGAATTTTGTTAAAAGGAATCGTATAGTGGCAGGGATTTCAGATTGTACCATTGTCGTAGAATCGGCTACTAAAGGGGGAGCTTTGATTACGGCAGAAATAGCTTCCTCGTATGGAAAAGATGTATTGGCCATCCCGGGGAAAATAAATGCTCATTATTCCAAAGGATGTAATAAGTTAATCAAGGAAAATAAAGCTGCTTTAGTTGAAAATGCAGAAGATATTATTAAAACTTTGTGTTGGGAAGATATCAAAAAAGAAAAATCAATAGGGCCTGTACAAACAAATTTGTTTCCTGATTTATCAGAGGAAGAGCAAAAACTGTATAAGATACTTTCCCAAGGAGAATTACAGATAAATCTTTTATCTCTCCAATCAAATATGCAGGTTAGCAAGTTGTCTGCATATTTGTTTGAAATGGAGATGAAAGGAATAGTGAAATGCTTCCCGGGAGGTGTTTATAAACTTTTGTGAGAATTATATTTTCTTTTTTTATTCGATTTAATTCATGGTACTCCACATGGTAAAAAGCTACTCTGAATTGCGAAAAAATAATTATATTTGCAAATTATAATAGCAATATAATGAATTTCAAATTAAATACGGGTAGTAACTGCATGGGCTCTAAAGGTTGTTGCAGGCGCCAAAATAATAAACTCAATATATACAATTGGCTATGTGATATTCCGGAATCAGAACAGGCAACGGATTATGTCGAGGTCCAATTTAAAAATACTCGGAAAGGATATTATCTTAATAGTGCAAAAATTCCTTTGGAAAAAGGAGATATAGTGGCTGTAGAATCTTCTCCCGGACATGATATAGGGACTGTTACACTTACCGGAAAATTGGTACTATTACAGATGAAGAAAAATCGTATCCGTACCGAAGGAGCTGAAGTAAAACGTGTTTATAGAAAAGCTAAACCTTTGGATTTGGAAAAATATGAGGAAGCAAAGACCAAAGAACACGATACGATGATTCGTTCCCGGAAAATAGCGGAAGATCTTAGACTCCAAATGAAGATAGGTGATGTAGAATATCAAGGAGATGGAAACAAGGCTATTTTTTATTATATTGCGGATGAACGTGTTGATTTTCGGGAGCTGATTAAGTTACTTGCTGACGCTTTTAAAGTACGCATAGAGATGAAACAAATTGGGGCACGCCAGGAAGCAGGTCGTATCGGTGGAATCGGACCTTGCGGAAGGGAATTGTGTTGTTCCAGCTGGATGTCTTCTTTCATTTCTGTATCTACGGGAGCAGCTCGTTACCAAGATATTTCTTTAAATCCTCAGAAGTTGGCGGGGCAATGTGCAAAACTTAAATGTTGCTTAAACTATGAAGTGGACGCATATATGGAGGCTTTGAAGAAGTTTCCGTCTAAAGAAATTCATTTGGAAACACAAGATGCCACATATTATCATTTTAAATCTGAAGTTTTCAAAGGGTTGATTACATATTCTACCAGTCCTAATTTTGCAGCCAATACTGTAACGATTACAACTGAAAGAGCTTTTGAGGTTATCAATATCAATAAAAAGGGAAGCAAGCCTTTGAGTTTATTGACTGATAATGAGAAGAAAAATACTTCTAATAAAGATTCTCAAGATATTTTAGGACAAGATAGTCTTACCCGTTTTGACCATTTGAAGCGTAATAAAAAGAAAAAGAAATCCAGGCCGGATGGAGGTGTGAAAAACTCCCCTGAAGCAGCAAATGGTAATAAAGAAAATAACAGAAACGGTAGTAATAATTGGAATAGGAATGATAATCATTATCAACGAAAAAATAACATTCCATTAAAAAAAGCTGATAAAAACGATGCAATTGCTCCGCAGGAATAATCTGAATAAATGTTTATTTATGGTTATAACAGCTGTTTTATTCTTTCTAACAGCATGTTCTCATAATGAAAAATATTCTTCTTTTTACTCTTTTCCTCAATCGGTTTGGTATAAGGATACAATAGCTCGTTTTGAAGTACATATATCAGATACTTTATCTTATCATGATGTTTTTATAGATATAAGGAATACTAATGATTATCCTTACAAAAATCTTTGGTTATTTGTTTCTTTTGAGACTCCCTCGGGTCAATTCAGAAAGGATACTTTGGAGTGTTTGATGGCTGATGATTTTGGGAAATGGTATGGGAAAGGGATTTCATTGTATGAATTATCTGTTCCTTATGAACAAAAGATTCGATTTCCCCATTCAGGCGTTTATACTTATTCCATTCAACAAGGGATGAGAAATGATTTGTTGGAAGGGATAAATGATGTTGGAATACGCCTGATGAGCAATGAAAATTGAATTTAGTAGCGTTCTTTTTTACCTGCGTCCAACTTTAAGAATATAAATAACAAAATCGTAAATCCCCAAAGAGAAGAACCTCCATAACTAAAAAAAGGTAGAGGGATTCCAATTACGGGAGTCAAACCAATTACCATTCCTATATTAATCATTAAGTGGAAAAAGAGGATGGATGCTACGGAATATCCGTAAACACGGTTGAATATTTCGTGTTGTCTTTCTGCCAGAATTATTAAACGGATAATAAGCGTAGCAAATAACAACAAAACGATTGAGGAACCAAAAAAGCCTTGTTCTTCACCCACCGTACAGAAAATAAAATCAGTATCTTGTTCTGGGACATATTTTAATTTAGTTTGTGTGCCATTCAGGAAACCTTTTCCTAAAAATCCTCCTGATCCAATAGCTATTTTTGATTGGTTTACATTATATCCTGCTCCTTCCGGATCATTTTCCATACCTAATGCCACTTTAATACGCATTTGCTGGTGAGGCTCCATGATGTCATTGAAAACAACATCTACAGAATAAAGGAAGGCTACTGATGCCACAATGAAAGTAATAGTGATCAAATAATTTTTTGTCCATTTCTTGAAGGAAAGAAATAATAAGTAGCAGACAATAGCACCCAAACCGATATAAAGAATGATGGATAAATCAATTGATGGATAAAAATAGGAAACTACACATAATGCAATAAATAAGACGGCATATCCGAAGAGCATGATACGGCCGGATTTTATATCTTTACCATAGCTCATGCCCAAGGTAACTAACAAAATTAAAATAAGCACGACAAATTCACCAACAGAGGTTTCTCCCCAGTTTACGGATGAATATTTAAGACCGATGATGAAAAAGACAATAGAACAGAATCCGCAGAAGAGAATGGACCCGGACATGCCTTCTCTATACAGAACAATTAAAAAGGCTAAATAAACCAAAGCGGAACCGGTTTCTTTTTGCATTAAGATCAATAGCATCGGAATGATGATTAGGGCTGAAACTGAAAAAAAATTCTTTAATTCTAATAACTTGAAATTATAAGAATTGAAACGTTTAGCAACAACCAATGCTACAGCGAACTTAGCGAATTCTGCAGGTTGAATACGTATGGGTCCTAATACCAACCAAGATCTTGATCCCTTAATTTCAGGGGCTAAGAATATGGTGGCAATTAAAAGAAGTATGATAAATGCATAAATAAAATAGGCAAAAATACTATATATATCCCTATCCAGCATTAACAGGAAGAAGGCCAAAATAAAAGATGTTCCGATCCAAACCATTTGCATTCCTGCTCTTCCGGAAAGGTCGAACATACTTGTATTGTCATATTCATAACTTGCTCCATAAATACTAAACCAACCGAGAATGACCAGTACTAAGTATATTAAGATAATCCATCGGTCGACAGAGTTCAAAGTGTTAGTTTTTCTGTAAGACATTGGGTAAAATTACTGCATTTTTCATATTTGTTTCTATCCATTTACTTTCTTCGGAAATCACTCCTTT
>JAVBMM010000159.1:0-5745 GCA_031552425.1 Bacteroidales bacterium
AAAGGAAACTACCCCATATTTTTATGGTTATTAATTTATACTTTTGTACATTCAACTTTACTTACATTTATTTAATAGAAAAATGAAACTATCTAATAAAATAACATATCCCGATTCTTTTGCAGCTATTGATTTCGAAACAGCAAATCACCATCCCAGCAGTATGTGTAGTGTAGGAATAGTTATTGTAGAAAACAAAATTATTACAGATAAAATTTATCGGTTGATACAACCGGAACCCAATTATTATTCATATTGGAATACACAAATACACGGAATAAGTTACGAAGACACTCAGAATGCTCCAATTTTTCCATTTGTATGGAATGAGATTGCTCCTAAGATAGGAAGACTTCCCCTTGTGGCACATAATAGTCCTTTCGATGAAGGATGCTTAAAAACAGCACACAAAGTTTACAGCATGGATTATCCTGATTATATTTTCTATTGCACTTGTAGAGCTTCTCGCCAAACATTTGGGAAACTTTTATCCAACCATAAGTTAAACACTGTTTCAGAATTTTGTGGATTTGATTTGAAAAATCATCACCATGCATTAGCAGATGCGGAAGCATGTGCGAGGATAATGATACATATAAAAGAATATATATCTTTGTGCTCACAAGATAATACAACTAGACACATTTTGACAGAAACTCGACCATGAATATTGATAAAAAGCATTTAAATTACCTCATTGTCGGTACAGGAGGTGTCGGTGGAAGCATCGCAGGATTTCTCGCCTTAGATGGAAAAGACGTTACCTGTATTGCCCGCGGCGTCCACCTGGAAGCTATTCAAAAAAATGGACTAAAACTGAAGTCAGGATTAAGAGGTGAACACAAAATTCCTGTAAAAGCATGTACAGCAGAAGAATTTAATGGGAAAGCCGATGTTATTTTTGTTTGTGTAAAAGGTTATTCGATTGACTCTATTATCAACTTGACACAACGAGCTGCTCACAAAGAAACAATTGTAATCCCAATATTAAATGTTTACGGAACCGGTCCAAAAATACAACGACTCGTTCCAAAAGTAACTGTGTTAGATGGATGTATTTATATTGTAGGATTTGTATCCGATCTTGGGGAAATCACCCAAATGGGGAACACTTTCCGAATAATATATGGTGCTCATAAAGGAACAGTCGTAGAAACAGATTTCCTCAAAGTTGTCCAAAAGGATTTGCAAAATAGTGGCATAAAAGTAGAAATATCTACTGATATTAATCGGGACACCTTCACAAAATGGTCATTTATTTCTGCCATGGCTCTTACCGGTGCTTATTACGATGTACCAATGAAAGAAGTGCAAAAACCAGGAGAGGTACGTAATACATTCATCGGTCTCTCTTCCGATAGTGTTGATTTGGGAAAGAAACTAGGTATTGAATTCAAGGAAGACATGATAAAATATCACTTGAGTGTCATGGACAACCTATCACCAGGAAGCACAGCATCCCTTCAAAAAGATCTGGAAAAAGGACATGAATCTGAAATACAAGGTCTACTTTTCGACATGATTGAGATGGCGGAAAAATATGAGATTGAAATACCAACTTACAGAAAAATAGCAATGAAGTTTAAGAAAGATTACTCAAATCAATAGATTTTGTATCTTCTCTATTGCTTCAATTGTATCCACTCGTTTTCCAAAAGCTGTCAAGCGAATGAAACCCTCGCCACTCTTGCCAAAACCAACACCAGGAGTTGTTACAATCTGTATCTCATTTAATAATTTATCGAAAAATTCCCACGAAGACATATCCGCAGGAGTTTTAACCCAAATATAAGGTGCATTTACTCCTCCATAAACAGTCATACCAATGGATTCAAGTCCGGATTTGATAATCCTGGCATTTCCCATATAATAATCAATTGTCTTCCGGACTTGTTTTTGTCCTTCTGAAGAATAAACAGCTTCAGCTCCTCGTTGAACAATATAAGCTGTACCATTAAATTTAGTAGATTGACGACGATGCCACAAAGCATTTAATGAATATTGTCTTCCGGATTTATCTTCAGCTATCAACTCTTTCGGAATAACCGTATATCCACAACGAACACCCGTAAAACCTGCTGTCTTGGAAAAACTCCTGAATTCAATAGCAACTTTTTTGGCGCCTTCAATTTCATAAATACTGTGCGGAACATCATCTTCTGTGATAAACGCCTCGTATGCGGCATCAAACATCAATAATACATTCTTTTCCAAAGCATAATCTACCCATGTTTTCAGCTGGCTATAAGTTAATGTAGTTCCTGTCGGATTGTTCGGATAACAAAGGTAAACTACGTCTACCCGTTTACGAATCACCCTGGGAATAAACTGATTATCCGGAGTACAAGGAAGATACAAAATATTATTCCAGATACCATCTTTAAAATATCCGGCACGACCAGCCATTGCATTGGCATCTAAATAAACCGGATAAACCGGATCAGTAACTGCAACAAAATTTTCCACACTCAATATATCACCAATATTTCCGGTATCGCTTTTAGCTCCGTCGCTGACAAATATTTCATCTGAATCTAATTTAACTCCTCTGGAATTAAAATCATTTTTAATAATAGCATCAATCAGGAACGGATAACCTGTTTCAGGCGCATATCCACGCATGGTAACCTCATCCGCCATTTCATCAATTGCCTTATGCATTGCCTCTACTACAGCAGGGGCCAATGGACGAGTTACATCACCGATTCCCAAACTGATTATTTTCGCTCCTGGATGAGTTTTTTTATAACTATTTACTTTTTTTGCTATTTCCGAAAACAAATAATTTCCGGGAAGTTTAAGAAAATGTTCATTAATTAAAGTCATAAATACTAAGTTAAGAGTTAAAACTCGCCATTATATACTGTTACTGCTTCGCCTGTCATATACACGTGATTATCACTTTCATTCCATTCTATCTCTAAATCTCCACCAGGGAGTTCAACAATTGCTTTTCTTTGTAGTTTTCCGTTTAATACTCCGGCAACTAAAATAGCACAAGCTCCTGTTCCACAAGCTTGAGTTTCACCTGCACCTCGTTCCCAAACACGGGCTTTAACTTTCATTGGAGATAAAACTTCCACAAATTCCACATTCACCTTTTCTGGAAATAATGAAAAATGTTCAATTTTTTTACCAATCGCTTCCAAAGGAATATTGATAATATTTTTTTCAAAAATCACACAATGCGGATTTCCCATCGATACACAGGTAATAGAATATTTTTCAGGATAGAAATCTACTACAATATTAATCACTTTTTTTACTTTGGAGTTTATTTCTCTTACATCAACAGGTATCTCCAATGCCTCCATAATAGGCTCTCCCATATCTACCCGCACCTTTTTAATTTTTCCATTTTCTCCAGGAAATAAATCCAAGTATTTTACTCCCGCTTTTGTTTCCAATGAAATCGATGTCTTATTCGTTAAACCGGTATCATAAACGTATTTACCAATACAGCGTGAAGCATTACCACACATTTGTGCTTCTGAGCCATCAGAATTAAACATTCGCATACGAAAATCTGCGACATCAGAAGGCATTATCAATACCAAACCATCCGATCCAATACCTTTATGTCTATCACTCACCTTTGAAGCTAATTTTTCAGGTTCTTCTATTAATTCTTTGAAACAATCTATATATATGTAATCGTTTCCCGCACCATGCATTTTTGTAAACTTCATAAGGTCTTTCATTTTTTTATTATAAAATTCAATCTCACCAAGAAACTAAATTCGACACAAAATTATTCTTTTTGATTTTAAAATGCAAATAATTTAAACATTTTGACACAATAAATAAAATAAAAAAATCTTTTAGATAGATTATTTTTGATTTTATAAACAATAATATATATCTTTGCAGAAAATATTTTCTATCTTCATTCAAAGAAAATGGATAAAACGATCAAATTAATATTAGAAAATAACAAAACATTTACAGGTTATTCATTTGGTTATGAAACACCCGCTGCAGGAGAGGTTGTTTTTAACACAGCCATGGTCGGTTATCCCGAAAGTCTGACCGACCCATCCTATTCAGGGCAAATTCTGGTAGTTACCTACCCTTTGGTTGGTAATTATGGAGTTCCTGAAGATAAAATTATCAACGGATTATCCGAATTCTATGAGTCTGAAAAAATACATATCTGCGGATTGATTATTTCAGAATATTCCCACCAATACAACCATTGGAATGCTAATAAAAGTCTTGGAGACTGGCTGAAAGAGCACAAAGTGCCAGGAATTTATGGTATTGATACCCGCGAACTGACCAAGATAATTCGAGAAGAAGGTTCTATAAAAGGAAAAATTGTTTTTGAATCGGAAGGTGAAATTGATTTTATAGATCCGGCCCATGAAAACCAAGTAACGAAAGTCAGTTGCAAAGAAATACTTCATTACGGAAATGGCTCAAAAACAGTCGTTTTAGTTGATTGTGGTGTAAAACATAATATTGTAAGGTGTTTATTAAAACGCGATGTCAACATCATCCGTGTCCCATGGGATTACGATTTCAACACGTTGGAATACGACGGGCTATTTATTTCCAACGGACCCGGAGACCCCAATCATTGTGAAATAACAGTACAACACATTCAAAAAGCCATGCAACAAAACAAGCCGATTTTCGGGATTTGCATGGGAAATCAATTGCTAGCCAAAGCAGGAGGAGCATCCACTTACAAATTGAAATACGGACACCGAAGTCATAATCAACCGGTACAGATGGCCAACTCTACCAAATGTTTTATCACATCACAAAACCATGGTTATGCAGTAGACACTAACACATTAAGTGATGAATGGGAAATTCTTTTCACAAATATGAATGATGATACCAACGAAGGTATCCGCCATAAAACCAAGCCTTTTTTTTCTGCACAATTTCATCCCGAAGCAGCCAGTGGACCAACAGATACGGAATTTTTGTTCGACATGTTTATGCGAACAATGGAGAATGGAGAATCGAAGATTGGCATTAGCCAATGGAGAATGGAGAATGAATTACAAAAAGGAGAAAAATTCTCAATTCTCAATTCTCAACTTTCAATTAAAAAAGTGTTGTTACTCGGTTCTGGAGCCCTTAAAATCGGTGAAGCCGGAGAGTTCGATTATTCAGGCTCACAAGCCCTGAAAGCATTAAAAGAAGAAGGAATTCATACCATTTTAATTAATCCAAATATAGCCACAGTACAAACTTCCGAAGGTGTTGCAGATAAGATTTATTTTCTTCCGGTGACGCCTTTTTTTGTTGAAAAGGTCATTAAGAAAGAACAACCGGATGGAATTCTGCTTTCTTTTGGTGGACAAACTGCATTAAATTGCGGAGTAGAATTATTCAAATCAGGCATTTTTGAAAAATACAATATTAAAGTATTAGGAACTCCAGTACAATCTATAATTGATACGGAAGATCGTGAACTTTTCGTCAAAAAATTAGATGAAATAAATATTAAATCCATCAAAAGTATTGCCGCCGGAACAATAGAAGAAGTTCATCAGGCAGCTGAAAAACTGGGATATCCAATCATCGTAAGAGCAGCCTACGCCTTAGGCGGACTGGGAAGCGGATTCTGTAATAATAGTGACGAATTGCAGATTTTAGCCGAAAAAGCATTCAATTATTCCAATCAACTTTTAATAGAAAAATCGTTAAAAGGCTGGAAAGAAATCGAATACGAAGTGGTTCGCGATAGATATGACAACTGCATCACCGTTTGTAACATGGAGAATTTCG
>JAVBMM010000192.1:0-20730 GCA_031552425.1 Bacteroidales bacterium
TTTATTTCACTTATACGTCATTGCGAACGCAGTGAAGCAATCTCCGTTTTATAATAGATTGCTTCGCCATAAATGGCTCGCAATGACGAAAAGATATGTTTATTTCACTACAAGCTTTTTAGCTTGATTGCCTGATTTAGCAATATATAATCCTGATTTTACAGGAATAGTTATTACCTGACCTGTATTATTTCCGGAAGCAATCAATTGTCCGCTTACGGTATAAATCATATATCTACCTTCTTCTGCAACAACAATAGATTGCCCTTGAGGATAAATATTCAATGCAACCGGCACTTCAATCTTTTTATCATCCATACCTGTTCCTACCCACGGAGTAATGAAAATATCATCAATATCAATCGGCAAGTATTTAGTTACGCCTGTTCCTAATCTATATTCCAATTTAACTTGGGTATTTGGGTCGGAACTTTTGATATCATATTCCATTTTTGTCCATTGACCATGTAAAGCAACAGTATCTATTCTCCATTCTTTTAAATCAGTCCAAGTTCCATCTGTAGTGACACTCAACTTTAAGTACATAGAATCAAGAGCGGTAGTTCCACTCGGAAAAGTAGCAGAAAGAGCTCCTGTCCAAAAAGATATAGTTCCGGCTCCATTCACTAATTTTTGAGTAACCATGTATGCATCGGCAGCTCCACTTTGAGGACGAATGCTACTGCATCCCCAATAATCATTATGAAAAGTAGCATTTGTAGAACCTGGCCCAAATAAACCTTTGATATCACTGAATTGAGCTAATGTGGTAGTGTTAGCACTATTAATACTTGAAGTAACTTTAAAAAATCCTACAACATAATTAGTCCTGTCAAAAGTAACATTATAATCTTTTGTGGTTGTTTGATCTGATGCTTTTACCGTGATAGTTACTGTTTTCGTTTTAGCACCCGGATCAAAAGCATTTGATCCTCCATTATTAATAATATATGTTGCTGATCCTAAATTAGTTTCTATTTTTAAGTTAGGAACCGTATCCGCACCAAACCACAAAGGAACTGTATAATTCGTGGTTTCCGGAGCAAATCCGGGTAATGCATAGTCATAACTTGCTCCTGAATTTACAGGATCCGGTATGGCTATTTTTTTCAAAGTTGCATCATTAGATAGAAATTCAGATACAGATATATCATCTAAATAAGCATCTGATGGTGTAGAACTATTTATCGGTGAAATCCTGAACATAATAGCATAACTTTTAGTTGTTTCAGGAGTAATTATATAAGTGTATTTTGTCCAATCAGATGCATTGAAGGCAGCACCAATACCATCACCTGCTACAGTGATAACTGTATTAGATCCTGAAGTAGACTGCTGACTAGTTGAAATCCTCACAGAAGACAACACTCCTGTTCCTTTTAACCAAAAGGATAGTTCATAAGATTTACCCGCTTCAAGAGATAAAAAAGGTGTTGCCAGACGATTGGCTTCTATGGTTTCCCTGTTTTGAATTCGTACTGCATTTCCGGTTTCACCATGACCTATTGCCTGAGAAAACACATTTGCACCACGCACAGTACTTAGTTTGTATCCTGTCGGTATTGAATCAGGTACACCAGGTCCTATTTCACCCCAATCTTCCATATCGCCGTTCACCACCAATTCCGATGATACTAATTCCACAGAAATATCATCTAATAAAATATCGACATTCGGAGAAAAAGGTCTGGCCTTATTGAATACAAAGCATACATAATATTTAGTGGATGCATAATATGGAAATTCAGCTTCATAGTATGTCCAATCTCCTACAGATACAGCCGTTCCTTCTAAACTAAGGGTTTTTCCGTTACCTGTCGAACTATTGGAAGGAACAACCCTGGCATTACCAATAGTTGCTGTTCCTTTCAACCAAAAAGAAACTTTATAAGTTCCGGCTTTAGGAAGAATAAACATAGGGCTCCAAAAACGGTTGCTTCCGGTACCTAAAGAATCCACGCACTGAAACCTGGTTGCATATCCACCAGAACGGCCTACGGCTTGTGTCATCTGAACACCTGCTGATGTTCCTGAACGCTTGTAACCTGTAGGAATAGTATCACTTCCATCCCACGTTTCCATGTTTCCATTGGTAACCAAATTCTGCGCTGAAACAAAAGCAACGCAGATTACCACCATTGTACAAATAAGTAATAATCTCTTTTTCATAGAATTAACAAATTAAATTTAACAATTTTATACAGTTTCTCATTTTTTTTATCTTATTCTTTCACTAAAGAAATATCATCTATTAAAAATGGAATTTCTTCAGATCCTGAATTAATCCCGATATGTAACATATATGTTCCGGATTCAGCTACTTTATATGTTTGTTTGTATTGTGTCCATTCTTTCAAATCTACCGCACCTATTTTCGGAGCTCCGGAACGACTTCCGGCATTTGTATTACTTCCCGGTTTCGCATCAATCTTAGTTAAACAAGTAAAACGAATATCCCCCAGTCCTTTCAAATAAATGGTAGAGATATAAGTACCTTCTTCCAATTCTAACTCAGAAGAATAAAAACGCCTATTATCTCCTTCCTTTTTAGGAGTAAAAGTTAGTCTCAACGCATTTTTACCGGAATGTGCATCGGAAGATTTTTTAAATAAGCTTTTTAAAGTTGACGTGCTTGCCCACGCATCAGGAAGTATTGATCCGGATTCCCATTTTTCAAAATCACTGTTTACAATCAAATTTTTCTGAGCCTGCACTGCAGTGTAAGCTATGAATGAAATGAGCATCAGCAAAAGGAACTTTTTCATAATTGACAAATGTTTTAAATGATATAAATTAATTTTTAGATAACAATAAAAAGTATATACAAAATTAAAAGAAAGAAAATCAGAGTGTTTGTAAAAAACGGTCAAATAATTGCAATTTCAGATCAGATTAAATGCCTAGTATCAACAAAAAAGGTTGTGCCAAACATTTGTTTAACACAACCTTTTATTTATATTCTTAATTTATTAATTAAATTACATGGAAACTTCAAATTCTCTGGACGCAGATTTTTCCAAAGTATTTCCTGCAATATCCGGAGCACCTTTCAATATTTTAATAACATAAGTACTCCCTTTTTCTAATTTACCATCAGGCGTAAATCTGAAACAAGTATTTTTCATATACGCGTTCCAGATTCCC
Source organism: Bacteroidales bacterium (assembly GCA_031552425.1). GTDB lineage: Bacteria > Bacteroidota > Bacteroidia > Bacteroidales > Azobacteroidaceae > JAISFI01. The sequence continues at coordinate 3,145 of JAVBMM010000192.1, forward strand.
TTTACAGTTTTTCCATCTTTTTTATTAACCACTTGAAGATAATTCTTTATCAAAGCAATATTCATAGGAGATAAAAACCTTACTGTAACCGGATCGTATTTAGATATTTCTTTCATGTCGGGAGGGAGTATATCATCCGGAATCATAGTTCTGAATGTTCCGTCGGTTTTCACATCTTTTGTACCCAGTTTAGGAAGGATATAAAATACTTCAGGTTTGACATGTTCTTCCGGTTTAAGATACCTGTCGTAAAATGTCTTGATCAATGAATAGCGTCTCATACCCGTAGCGAAATCATCTCCCATTCCCGGATAGGTATGCCCTAATTCTTCCATCCATAGATCCAAATGAATATTATCTACTTTATTTAAATGACTTAAAAGTACCGGATAATGCGTCCAGTGCCTGGTAAATTTATCGAATTTTCCCATTGAAGTAACCATTGGAACAGATTCCGAATCAATTATCTCAGGAATTCTCCATGTGCCTTCTCCGGATGCGGCATAAGCAACATCAACCTTACTTGAATAACCTTGATAAGGCTGATTAGGATTAGGCGCCCCGTATTCATCCAAAAATTCTTTCATGGTATTGTTATGAACATTAGCAGAAATAACGGCACTATAAGACGCTTTGGAAATACCCATTGTTCCTATTTTTCCATTCAGATTATATTTATCAGCTACAGACCGGATGTAGCGAATACCGGATGTAACATACGCAACAGCAGTATAACGATCCAATGAATATACCGGAGAATGTCCGTAAGTACTTCTCTTGGCTGTTGGTATAAAACAATGATCCATATTGGCCAAAGCATATCCTGAGATCAAAAAACCTATAGGAAATATAGCCCGATAAGCGACTTGCTTTTCCCCTTTGGGTGAAAACGGAAAAAACCTTGGATCATTAGAAGAAAAGTTCAACAATAAAGGCACTTTTGTGTGGGGATTCCCCGAAGGATAAATAAAGTCAATATACATATTATAATCTAATGGTTTTCCGTCAGGAGTAACCATATCATCAGCCGTTTTAGCAGGTGAAATTTTATGTTTTTTCACCACATCTGTGTTATAACTTTTTAATACTCTGTCTTTGATATTCGGCGGACCATATTTTTCAATGTTCCAAATAGGGATATTACGTGCCACCTTATATCCTGCAGGAACATATAAAACGGTTCCATAATCAATCACCTCTCCTTCTGTTGTAAATAGTTTTATATACTCCGGAGATTCCAAGTGAAATTTCACTAATGCATCTTCCAATTCCGGAGATGTTTTTGGAAATACGCTACAATCGACTTCCAACACTAAAAATCCGTCTGCTTTCAATTCCCGGATGATACCATCATCAGATTCAGTCCCTATTCTGGGGAAAGGTAAATTATTCAGGTAAAATACCACAGGTTTTTGAGACAACAGCGTAAAAGAACATAGCGTTGTCAGTAATAAGAAAAAAAATGTTTTCTTCATAAGATATTAATTTTTATTGTGAGGCTCCATTGCTCGCTTCGTTCGCTGTGAACAGTGAAGACATTCTTATTTATTTTTGAAATATTTTCCGTTGTTGTTCCGGAGTAGTTACTCGCATAACGGCTTCTTTTCCTAACCGGTCCCACAACTGTTTATAATATAAATATTGCGGTTTGACAAGCGTTTCCGAATGTTCAATATAACCATCCCCATAAGCAGCTCCTCCCTTATAATCATGATCCGGACCATATTTCTTTTCCGACAGCGTTTTAACTTTTTCTATTCCTTCTTTATCTGTAAGCGGATATCCCCCTATACAAAAATTTTGAGCCGTAGGAGGTCTCATCACTACAATCATCGGAGCTTTACAGTTCCATGCAACCATTTGAGCGCCTGCCCATCCGTGTCCGGTACCGGAATTTCCACGGTTAGCAAAGTTAATAAATCCTCCTAAACCGGATACATCACAATTATCGAATAGGCATCCTGCAGACCAACGGTGGTGTGGTTCGCTGCCGGCATAAGAATACTCTGCCTTACTATCTACAAAGGCATTAGGACCAGGAACACTCGCACCTTGTACAAAATCATGGCGACCTTTGCTGCTATAACAGCGTTGTACCAATCCCATTTGTCCTCCCAAATTATAGCAATATCTTCTTTTTCCGGTAATAATAGAAACGGGATCTAATACTTTACAATCTTGAATAGTAATATATTTACACCACATACTAACCCTGAATCCATAATGTACAATATGTTTCAAAGTTACATTTCTTACCCATATATTCTCACATGCCCGAAAATCTACTGCAGTTTCCATGTGATCTTCGTCAGCACAATATGTTTCTCCAAAATTATTTTGCTTCGTTATTTTATCATTGAATTCGCTGACTATTGAAAAATGCTCTAATCCGATTTCCGATGGGCGTTCTTCTCTAAATGAATAATGACATATACTACCTCCTCCATATTCTTGCTGAAAAGCGTTGACCAAAGGAATGTTTAATGTGATTTCATTTCCATTAATAGCTGTAATAACACGCTCAAAGCGTAAGTTTTTACTTCCGGGAGCCCATTGTTCGGTAGAATCATATTTTTTTCCATCTTCACTTAGCTTTCCTTCTTTTTTATATTTTTCAAGTTCTTTGGGAGAAAGCTCTGATATGGGACGCCACCGGGGAGCTAATTTATCCATCTTCAAAAATGAAATCCATTCTTTCGTACTTGGGCGTTCTACAATAATATTATCTCCCACTTTAAACCCGGAAGCATCTTTCACCGTTATTTTCTTTGTTCCGGAAGGTACGTAGTTATCTGTAATAGGTTGTTCTGTACCCTTGTTTCTATCCGGACTAATAGAATATCCTATCCTTATACCTACATATTGTTTTCTTTTTGTAGCAATAAATACAGTGGCATTTTCTCCTTCTCCGCGAAGCACTATACCAGAATGTTTTATCCACAAGGTATTATCTATCCTGTATTTCCCTTTTTTGAATAAGATAGCCCCTCTGATATTGTTTTTATCGGGTTTCTTTTGAGATAATTGATCTATGGCTGCTTGAATACGAGGAGAATCATCCGTAGTAAAATCTCCGGGTTCCAACGTTATTGCAACCGGAACATTAGGAAATGAAACGCCACCTCCTTTATATCCGCAAAAAGAAAAATCAGGAATCAGGTCTCCTTGTTCTGTATATGGGGCATAAACTAATTTCCCATCTTTACCGGGATAAACCAATTGAGATGTTTGAGCTATAGAATATTGGAATATAAGCCCAAAACATAAAATAATGTATAGCTTGTTTTTCATCGATTTAAGTATTTATTCATGTGAGGATTGATTATGCAATCCTCACATGAAATATTTTATTGTAATACTACAGGTTTCCCCTCTTTTAAACGTTTATATCTGGTCAATCCTTCCAAATAATAATAATCGGCATATACAGAAGGCTTATCGATTTCTCCTTTTGCATCTCCTGCACTTAAATTACCTACGAAGTGTTTCAAAATGAAATTTCCATTGGTTCCGAGTTCTGCCGTATATTCTTTAGATGACATGGATTTCAACATTTTCTCCGCAGTATCGAAATATGCCTTTCCTTCTTCACCCAAATATGTACTCAATTCCAACAAAGCGGAAGCAGTGATTGCTGCAGCTGATACATCTCTTGGAACAGGAGTATATTTCACAGCACTGTATTCGAAGTCAGGTTTATATCCGGCTTGATTGACATTGAAATCCCAATTAGGTATTTTATCTTCCGGAAGATTAGGGTTATTAATGAAGAAATCAGCTAATTTACGAGCGGTTTCAAGGAATCTGGGATCTTTTGTTTCACGGTAAGTCATGGTAAAACCATAAATACCCCAGGCTTGTCCGCGAGACCAAGTGGAATTAGTCGCATATCCTTGCCAAGTATCACGATCCATTACTTGACCGGTAATTGTATCATAATCCACAACATGATAGGTACTATAATCTGCCCTGATGTGATTTTTCATGGTTTTTTCAGCATGAGAAATAGCTATTTTACGGAAAGAATCATCCCCACTTACTCTTGATGCAAAGAAAAGTAATTCCAGGTTCATCATGTTATCGATAATAACAGGACAATTCCATTGAACACCTTTTTTGGATACTTTAGGGTTCCAAGAACGAATAACTCCCGCATCCGGAAAATAACGGGTTGAAAGGGATTTAGCCGTATTAATTAAAATTCCTTTGTACGATTCATTTCCAGTAAGACGATAACCGTTTCCATAACTACAATACATCATAAAGCCTACATCATGATGTCCTGTAAAATATTGGAGAGACTCTAATTTAGAAGTCCACAACTCTGCTTTTCCTTCCCAAAAGTTATCCTTTGAATACTCATACAAGTACCACAAACTACCAGGAAAAAATCCACTGGTCCAATCTTTCACACCAACGGTTCTCAATGTTCCGTCTTCCTTGATACTTCTTGGGAAAGCTGCTTTACTTTCATCCAATGTTCCCAACATGTTTTTAGTTTGAGACTCGGCAAATTGAAAAATTTTCTTTTCTTGTATCTTTCCATTGGCAGATGAGTTACAAGAAATAAGTAATCCACAAAAAGACAGTGATAAGATCCCTGCATACAAAACTTTTACTTTCATTACGGTATTATAAATTAAAATTTATTTGCGACAAAAATAGTTTTAAGTTTTTGATTTGATTTGTAATTTTATTCAAGATTCTTATTAAAAATGTTCAAATGTTCAAAACAACTGTAATATTTGTTATTTTACATCAAATTTGACTAAACTTTCTAAATCTATAAAAAAAATTTAGTATATTACTTTTTCCCTTGATGAAAAAAGTAACAAAAAAAATCAAGACTGCGTCCAAATGACTAAAAATACTGCGTTACAGCTAAACGAATCGAACTCGCTCCGCTCAAACAACGATTCGTTTTTAACGCCTTCACTACGTATTTTTCTCTATGCCATTTGCCCGAGGCCATTATATTTCCCCTTAAGCAAGGGGTAGAGGTTCTTACTTTGCTGTCGAAAAGCTGTTTAAATCGAAAGAGCCGAAGGCAATTGAGCAAGTTCAATAAATTTAGTCATTTTCTCGCAATAACATAACCCAAGCGAGCTTGGCTTCTGTCTATTGCTTATCGAAAATGTTCTTTTCGACAAAGCTCCTTTTTGATTCCTTTTTTGGAGCAGCAAAAAAGGAATGAAGAAATCTTTTTCCATCAAGGGAAAAAGTAATTATAATTATACTGCCGGCTTTCCTTCAAGTATATTTTTATATCTTGTCAGAGCTTCCAAATAATAATAATCGGCATATGCGGAAGGTTTATCTATTTCTCCTTTTTCTTCTCCGGCAGGTAAACTACCTACAAAATGCTTCAAAATGAAATTAGCATTAGTTCCAAGTTCTGCCGTATACTCTTTAGACCCCATGGATTTCAACATTTTTTCGGCAGTATCAAAATATATTTTTCCTTCTGCTCCTAAGAATGTACTTAACTCTAATAAAGCGGAAGCTGCAACGGCAGCGGCTGACACATCTCTCGGAATAGGTGAGTATTTGACAGGATCATACTCAAAATCAGGCACATATCCGGATTCGTTGACGTTGAAATCCCAATAAGGTATTTTGTCTTCCGGTAAATTTTTGTGATTGATAAAAAAGTCGGCCAATTTGCGAGCAGTTTCCAAAAATTTAGGATCTTTTGTTTCACGGTAGACCATAGTATATCCATAAATACCCCATGCTTGTCCACGTGACCAAGTGGAATTATCTGCATATCCTTGCCAGGTAAATCGATTCAGCACATCTCCAGTAATTGTATCATAGTTTACTACATGATATGTACTGAAATCTTCCCTGATATGGTTTTTTATTGTTTTTTCAGAGTGAGAAATGGCTATGTTTTTATAATAATCGTCTCCTGTTACTTTAGAAGCAAAAAATAATATTTCGATCACCATCATATTATCTATAATCACCGGACAGGTAGCTTCTATACCTTTCCTGGACACTTTACGATTCCAGGAACGAGTAATTCCTGCATTAGGATAGTATCTTGTAGCCAAAGATTTGGCTGTGTTAATCAAAGCTTCTTTATATGCTTCATTACCTGTAAGCCGGTAACCGTTTCCATAACTACAATACATCATCAGACCTACATCATGATAATCTTTTATATATTGGATTGTGTCTAATTTTTCCGTCCATAGTTCAGCTTTTTCTTTCCAAAAATCATCTTTCGAATATTCATAGAGATACCACAAACTACCAGGAAAATATCCACTGGTCCAGTTTTGCACTCGTGAGGTTCGTAAAGATCCATCATCATTCATAGTCTTTGGAAGACGATTTTTATTCTCATCCAAAGAATTCAACATATTTTTCGTTTGGGACTCGGCAAATTGAAATGCTTTGTCTACTTGCACCTTTTCCTTAGAACAGGAAAGAAATAATCCTAAAAAACACAACAAAAAAGTTGCTTTTGTGGATAACATTTTTGTTTTCATGGTATAAAAAATTTAAGAGAATGAACAAAAGTAATTTTAAAAATTGAATTTGAGAAATAACTGCACATATTTTTTGAATGTTAAGGTCGCTATCGCTCCCGGTTAGGTTGCTACACAACTTGTTAGGCTTCCTTCGGTCGCCGTGAGGCTCGCTGCGCAAGTTGGTGAACAGCGAACAATATTTATCAATAAACATTAACTTTTATTTGTAATATTTGACAAACACCAATGAATGAATTCAATAATATTTAGTTGTTTTTATCCTATAATAGGACTGTAGATACATTATAGTCCTACTATAATTATATAAAAAACGGGCATTTTCAATGAAAACACCCGTTTTTAGTATGTTTAAGAAGAATTAATTAAATAATATTTTTCTACCAAGCGAAAATCCCTGCGGGATTATAATGTTTTAAAACACAGATACGTATAACTTTATTAATATAGAAACTGTTTCTAAAACTTCAGAACGACATTACCTATCACAGAAGTTCCTGCCTGTGGGAAATAGCGTAAATCATTTTCCCTTACACGATCCGATCCAGTTCCGGAATATTGCGTGTACCAAACATATCCGTTACTTTCATAAGATTCATTGAAGATATTATTTACAAGTACATTCAATGACAGGGATTTTATCCCTTTGATATGAAAAGTGTATCCTAATCTTAGATTATTAACAAAATATGAATCTAATTTCCTATCATTACTGGAAGAATTATCCAAGTATTGTTCATCAACAAATATTGATTGTAATCCTGCTGACCAAAACTTATAATTCAATGAAAACAAACTGTTGGCAGTTACTTTCGGAGAATATGAAATATCTGTTTTTTTCATGAAATTACCGACTTGATCATCTAAGGCTTCATCATATACGTATTCTGTGTAATCTTTTATTTTATTTTCACTTAAAGTGATATTTCCATTCCATTGCAGCCATGAATTTATCTTAACTCCCAAAGAAACTTCCGCTCCCATTCTATAACTATCCGGAACATTGGATGTTAGTGGCTCTCCTATTTCATTTACTTTGCCGGTCAAGACTAACTGGTCTTTGTATTGCATGTAGTACAAATTTATTCCTGCAGAAAAGATTTTGCTCCTGAATTTATATCCTACTTCATAATCATACAAAACTTCTGCTTTCGGATAAGTAGATTCATTCAGTTCTACATTAGTATAATTGTTCCTATTGGGTTCTCTGTGACCTACTGCAAAAGAAGCAAAAATATCATTATTGGTATTTATCCTATAAAAAACACCCGCTTTCGGATTGAAAAAATTGAAAATATCATGAACATCTAATTGTTGCATTGCAAATGTATATTTATCGTCATATTTATCATTTTGTCCATTGATTTTATAGTCGATGTATCGATACTGCATGTCTGCATAAAAGTTCAAATTCGACAAAATCTGATAGTTAGCTTTCAGATATATGTTTGCATCTGTTTTTTTTCCTTTACTGCGATAATATTCATGTTCCGGAAAGAAATTACTATCTCCAGCATAGTTTTTTACCCATGTTACTCTTCCGAAATGGTCACATTCATAATAGTTGGCTCCTCCTCCCAAAGAAACATCCCATTTGGCTTTATCATAATTGAGAGAAAAGATCATACCTCCGAAATTATTATCCAAATGTTTTTGACGTACCAAATCACTTTCAACTACAGTATTTCCTTCATATTCAAAAGGGAGAAGAGCATATTCTACTAAAGTAGCTTCGCTTTTATATTCTTCATAATAACCGTCTCCTTTAGTATAATGTAATGCCATATTCAGGTTTAGGAAGGGATTGAATACTTGTAACAAACTGAGTTGATAATTCGTTTGTAAATAATTATCTGTCTGATTATCATAGTATATTTCTTTTCCTGAAGCATCATATCCCATTAATCCACAAGAATTATAAGTACGATTGGTTTTCAAACTATCTCCCGGAACACCGTCCCAGGCATGATATGTTTTCTCTTTTCCTCCAAAAGTAATGAATTTCAGCAAGGTATTGTCTTTGTAATAAGCGGTTTGAGCAAAATAAGATTTTAAATCAGTAGAAGCCCTGTCAATGTATCCGTCGGAATTAATACTGGATAAACGGACATCAAAAGCCCAATGATCTGCAATTTGTCCGCTTCCTAATTTTAATGTACCTTTAGACGTATTGAAAGAACCCAATGATCCGTCAAACTCTGCATAAGGTGTGGAAGGAATATTTTCCGTCTTCATGTTAATACTTGCACCAAAGGCTCCGGATCCGTTAGTCGATGTACCCACTCCCCTTTGTACTTGCAAGTCTTGTAACGATGAAGCAAAATCCGGAATATTCACCCAAAATACGCCATGAGATTCTGCGTCGTTCATTGGAATGCCATTAGAAGTCACATTGATACGATTAGCATCTGTTCCCCGTATCCTGAATCCGGTATATCCAATTCCGGTTCCGGCATCAGATGTTGCGACCAAAGAAGGAGTTATCGTTAATAAAAACGGGACATCCATACCGAAATTTTCTTTTTCGATAGTAGATTTATTTACATCGGAATAACTCAAAGGTGTTTTTTCTTTCGCTCGTGTGGAAACGACTTGCACTTCTTGTAAATTGACAAGTTTCAATGTATCTTTTTGTTCTACGGGAAAAGAAGAAACCGTCGCTAATAAAGAAATCAGCATAAATAAAACCTTTTTCATTGTAAAATAATAATTAAGAAGAGTTTATTAAACATCTTCAAGATTCAACAAAAAAGGGGATTTTTGAGATATAGAACACCATTAAAGGAAGGCTGCCGCCGGCTGGCAATCTTAATTCCTACGCCGGTATTACCCGGTTCAGGTTCAAAGGGTATAATCTCAGTCTGACCATTTTATCAGACACCCCTAAAGATAACGGTTACAAAGATACACTTTTTTTATGTTTTAGAAAAGATCTGGTAAAAAAAATAAAAAGCACGAAAAAGAGTTTTATACTTCCTTTTCGTGCCTTAGTATTTTAAAATTAATATTTAGTATCTTACTTTTTCCCTTGATGGAAAAAGTAACAAAAAACTAATTTCATTGAAAGTGCTACGTCCAAATGGCTAAAAAACACTACGTTAAGGCTAAATAAAACCAAACTTACATCTTCGATGCTCAAACAAGGTTTTATTTAACTCCTTCACTACTTATTTTTCTTAATGCCATTTGCCCGAGGCCGATTAAGATTAAATGCAAAAGCCTAAATAACCTCAATGTAAGTTTTATAAACTGACTTCAATAACCAAATAACGTCCAATACTCCAAAATTCTTTAACATCCAAAATCTTAAAAGTAAGTTCTTTTGTTTCAGGATCTTTTACAAATTCATATGTTCCTGCAGGATGAGAAGATTTTACTTCCGCTTTTTTTGCACGTAAAGGGATTTGTGTTACTTCACGGATATCAATAGTTGTAAAATAATTTTTGTTGAATCCGGATTGCAATACTTTTTGAACGTTAAAACCTCCGCCCGTTAAGATTTTCTCGTCTTTCAATTCTTTAGATGTTCCAAAACAATAATACGCTGTATTCAAAGATGCATCCTGTTCCAAAATTACGGCATCTTGTACTGTAGAACGTACAGAAAGTGCTGCAACTACTTCATCCAATTCAACAATACGCATATTTTTTTGAGCTAATTGTTGTTGTAATTCAGTAATCATTAATGTCTTTTCTTCCAATTCAGCTATTTGTTTATCAATAAGCTTTTGAAATTCGGATGAATTAATATTACTTTTTTTCAATTGTGATTGTAATTTAGCAATTTGTTCTTTGTTTTTGGTTAATGTTTCCGCTAACAATTTCATATCACTGTTAATTCTTTCTTTTGTAGAAGGAGTAAGATCTCCGCCTTTGGATGATTGAACGGTTAAATAATTTTCCGCAGCTTTGATTTTTTGGAAGTTATCGTCAATTTCATTCAATAACGACAACAATTCTTCCATTTCGGTACTGTCTTTGGCTACTTCTAATTTCAACGCAGCATTCTCATCTTGAAGCATTTTCACTGCTTTTTTGTCTTCACAGGCCGTAAATAATAATGCTACACAAACAATGATTAAAGATAGATTTTTCATACAAAATATATTAAATGATTAATTATTTTTCGTTATTTTCATAACGTTTTTCTCCTGAAATTATTATAACAAATTCTCCCCTTGGTTCGTTCACGGTAAAATGAGAAATTATTTCTTTGATAGTCCCCCTTACTGTTTCTTCAAACTTTTTAGAAATCTCCCGGGAAACTGAAATTTCTCTCTCTTCTCCCATGAAATCAGATAGTTGTGTGATGGTTTTAAGTAACCTGAAGGGGGATTCGTATAAAATAATTGTTCTATTTTCTTTTGCCAATTCTTTCAAGCGAGTTTGCCGGCCTTTCTTTTGTGGAAGAAAACCTTCGAAACAGAAGCGGTCGGATGGCATTCCCGAATTTACCAAAGCCGGAACAAAAGCGGTAGCACCGGGAAGGGTCTCTACCTCTACCCCTTGCGAAATACATTCCCTTACTAATAAAAAACCGGGATCGGAAATTCCTGGTGTTCCTGCATCGGAAACCAGTGCAATACTTTCTCCTGATTTTATACGCAAAGCGATATTCCGGACATGTTGATGCTCATTGAACTTATGATGGGATTGCATTTTATTTTTAATATCAAAGTGTTTCAATAAAATGCCTGTAGTCCGGGTATCTTCAGCCAATATCAAATCAACTTCTTTCAATATTCTTAATGCCCGAAAGGTTATATCTTCCAAGTTACCCACAGGGGTTGGAACTATATATAATTTAGACATAAGTTCTTTCTAATAGCATTTTAAAATCTGCCGGAACTCCTTCTTCAAGATTCCATCCATAAGAATCTGTGAGATATGACAGTACTGATTCAATATTTGGCAATGATTCCAAATAGTCCAACTCTTTTTCCATTTTTTCCCGGCTATCTGAAAATAATTCCCGTTGAAAACGAAAACGGTCATTGAGACTCATGTATTTTCTTAAATTATGAACCTTCGGAGATTGGGTTTGAGCATAATCAGGTGAAATTTCTTTCGGTAATTCTTCTCCTCCCTGTATTTCTTCTAGTCTTTCTTCAATTACAGGTTCCGAAAATTCTTCATCTTCTATCTCTTGAACTTCTTCTTTTTGAGAAATATTTTGATCTTCAATAATTCCCCATTGTATAGGAAATTCTTCTTCTGCCATATCTTCCTGTAATGCTTTCAAAGTATCTCTCAATACATCGATTTCCGCAATAGATTGCTGAGGCATTTCCGGAAGGTGCTTCATTTGTTCCATTTGATATTCTTCGATTTCTTGAATCAGAGAATTCATTTTTTTTAATACATCATAAGAATAACTAAAAAAAGAAAGCGGAAGTATTTTAGTATCATTTACCTGTAACAATCCGGCATCAAACAACCGCGAAAGCGTAGATAATTCTTCCAACTGTTTTTTATACGGCATATAATAGATGTTTTAAATTATTCTTTTGCCGGCGGAGGAAGAAGTTGGGCCGGCATTTTAATTTTATTAAAAGCTTCGGAAAGTTTTTCCGGAGTCGTTTTTTCCGGTTTGTATGTGACTTTTACCGTTTTAGATGATAAATCACAAGACAAATCAGTTACTCCTTTCTCAAAAGCAATATTCTTTTCAATAGTTGCTTTACAGTTTTTACAATTCATTCCATCTACATAAAAATAAATGTTTTCTGTTTTTTTCTTGTCTTGGGCTATCACTTCTACTGTAAATAAAACAGAAAAAAGCCCCGATAATGCTATTAACAATACTTTTGTTTTCATATTCTCGGCATATTATATCTTAAACCTACATATATCGTACGACCATGTAATGGTCCCCAAATCAATGATGTATCAAAATTTGTACCATATGGATTTTCCGGTTCAATAATAGGATTTTTTTGTGTGAAATCAAATAAATTTTCAACTCCTGCATATACAGACCATGTCCGGAAAAATTTCGTTATTTGTGCATTGAAAACCGTAAAGGGACCAAATCTGTCATCCCACTTAGGATCAACAGTATCCGGTGTTGGCATTTGCCCTCCTCCTGAAAATTGTGCCGTTGCATCAAATTGCCATTTACGTAATGGGGTTTGATATGATGCAGTGATTAACGCCTTATAATCGTTGGTAAAAGGTTTTTCTTTCAAAACACCATGATAAGTTGTTTTTACATCCATGATGCGATACGCTGCTGTCAGTGTAAATCCCCGGAAAAAAGGATATGTTGCTTCTACCTGAAAATTAGAAGCATAAGAATCTCCATTCAAATTATAAAAATTCACTTGATGTGGATCAGATTCCATATCCACAACCACTTGTTTTCGAAAATTTGTATAATAATATTCGGTATTTAATGTCAATTCTTTTCCTGCAATGGGAATGTAAAAAGAAAGATTTGCTCCATAATTCCAGGCTTCTTCCATATCTAAATCTTCGGCTATATGGATTTCCCTGCTGCTTGCTAAATAAAAATTATTTTCAGCCAACACATGTGCACTTCGATAACCTTTTCCGGCAGAAGCCCTTAAATGCATCCATTCAGTGAAATTATATTTCAGGTGTAATCTGGGAGTTACAAACCATTCATATAGGTTACTATAATCGGAACGAATTCCTGCCAGAACAATCAATTTATCATTCAAATTATAAGTATATTCGAAATACCCTCCGGTTACAACTTCTTCTGTTTGTGCAAATATTTGTGGAGTTTCAGGAAAAACATGTACAGCAGTAAAATAATTCTCATTGAAACGGTCATAATTCAAACTTAATCCTGTACTTATTTTATGAGAATCGCTTAAATCTTTTTCAAACAAGAGTGTTCCGTACAAATTTGTTTCGTACAAGTTATAAGGACGAAAACCATAGGAAGATTGTTGTTCATGATAAGACCCACTGAAAATAAAAGCTACACTTTGATTTTTCTCTGCGTCAGGAATCAGTCCGTTTTTTGCAAAAAACTCTACTCTGTTGGTTTTCAGGTTTATTCTGTACAAAGAATCCTGAGGAGCGATCGCTTGATCAGTTTGTCCGCCTTTGCGATTTTCATTTAAGAAACGCACACCGAATTGAGAAATAAAACGATCTTTTTTATATTCCCACCGGTTCATTAAGTTTACTTGCCGTTTCAAAGGAACATCCAAAAAACCATCGTCATTCATGTCGAATTCTTTCTCTTCAGAAGAGAAATGAGCTAACAAAGTAGAAGATAAATGTGTATTCAATATGGCTGTTCCATCTGCATTAAACTCATAACGGCCATTATCTCCGGCAAATACATTAGCGGAAAAAATATCGGAATTAGCCCTCGGTTTTTTCAATTCTACATTAATTTGTCCGGTTATTGCTTCATAACCGTTTTTTACGGAAGAAGTTCCTTTTGACACATAAATACTTTCCATCCAAGGACCCGGAGTATAATCTAATCCATAAGGGATTGCTCCTCCCCTAAAGTTAGGAAAATTTTCCGTCAACATTTGCACATATGTTCCGGCTAAACCAAGCAACCGGATTTGCTTTGCTCCTGAAGCTGCATCTGTATATGAGACATCTACAGAAGGATTGGTCTCAAAGCTTTCTGCAAGATTACAACATGCTGCGCGACGTAATTCGTCATCAGTAATTTTCAATGTCTGAATGACTGATAAGCGAGAGGTAATAGTACTAGGAGGTCTTCGACTTATAACAACTTCTTGAAGAAGAATTTGTTCCTTTAGTTGTATTTTAACAGGAATTTTTGAATTTTCAACCTCAATTGTATCATTAAGGTAACCAACAAATGAAGCAATTAATTTCTTGGAAGAAGAATTAATTTTTAAACGAAATAAACCCTTATTATCGGTAGATGTCCCTGTTTGAGTACCTGACCAATGAACATTTGCTCCGGCAACAGGTTCTTCTTTTTCGTCAATAACCATACCTTCAATAATATTTTCAGCAGACAAAGGCAGAAAATAAAAAATAAAAAATACGACGATTTGACAAATTTTTCTCATTAAACAATCATCTTATTGAAGATGCAAAGATAATATTTTCTTTCAGGAAGAGTAAAACTTTTTATTTTTCAAAGTGTTTTATTAATAAAGTTTTTCAAGTATATTTGCATTTTAAAACCCATTTGAAACTAAATTTATAAATCATGAAATATTTAGGATTTTTTTTGTCTATCACATTTTTAACAGCACTTTCCTGTTGTTCCGGATGTAAAAAAAACGTAGCAAATGTTGATAATGATATTACATTTGATTCTATTCAAATAAAAGAAACATATCATATGTTCAATGACACTTTAAAACCTTCTTGTAACCTGCAAATTAATTTTGTTTTTCCGGCAAATTGCCAAAATAAGAACATCTTAAAATCCATACAATCCATTTTTGTCAGTAAATTCTTCGGAGATAATTTCTCAGAAAAAACTCCTCAAGAAGCCATAGAAGAATATAAAAACCAATATGTAGAAGGTTATAAACAATTTGAACAAGAATTTAATAAAAACAGTAAAGAATCAGAATCCGCAGACGAAGAATTGGGAATGTCTTTTTCTTATTATGAAAATTCTCATAATTCCATTTTTTTCAACGAAAATAACATTTTAAGCTTTTCCGTATATTTTGAAAATTACACAGGAGGAGCTCATGGCTCTCATCGCTTATATGGATATGCGATTGATCTAAATACTGGTAATCTGATATCAGAAAGCGACATTTTCTGCGAGTCTTGCTATGACGAAATTGCAACTATTATTGCACAAAAAATAGCACGGCAAAATAATGTATCTGATGTCAAGGAACTTGAAAATTTAGGTTATATGGGATTAGAAGGGATGTCTCCTAACGGTAATTTTTTAATTAACAAAAAAGGAATCACATATATTTTCAATGAATATGAGATTGCTCCCTATGTCATGGGAAGGACGGAAGTTCTATTACCTTTTGATGAAATCAACATATATATGAACAAGAAAAGCCCCGTTGCAAAACTGGCATTTTAAAGAATCCGAAATAAAAACCTGATTCTTACATCCTTCTCTTTTTGTTATGGATTTAATAAAAAAATATTTCCCCGAACTGTCGGAGAAACAAGAAAAACAATTTGCTGCTTTGTATGAATTATATACTTCTTGGAATGATAAAATCAATGTAATTTCAAGAAAAGATATTGAAAATTTATATGAACATCATATTCTCCATTCTCTAGGTATTGCAAAAATTATCCATTTCAAACCCGGATCTTATGTAATGGATGTAGGAACCGGCGGAGGTTTTCCGGGTATCCCATTAGCTATTTTATTCCCGGAAATAAAACTTCATTTAGTAGATAGTATCGGAAAAAAAATCAAAGTAGCTACTGCTGTAGCAGAAACTATCGAATTGAAAAATGTTTCTTTCAAACATGCACGTGCAGAAGAAGAAAAAGAAAAATTTGACTTTGTTGTAAGCAGGGCTGTAATGCCTTTATCTGATCTCGTAAAAATTATCAGAAAAAACATCTCGAATAAACAACAAAATTCTCTTGTGAACGGACTGATATGCTTAAAAGGAGGAGAACTGCAACATGAGATCCTTCCCTTTAAAAAATCAGCTATTTGCTATGATCTAAAAGATTATTTTTCCGAAGAATATTTTTCCACCAAAAAAGCGGTTTATATACCATTGCTATGATAAATGTAAAGAAATTTGTATTCAATTTCATAGAAGTAAATACTTATTTAGTATACGATGAAACAAATGAAGCTGTTCTTATCGACTGTGGATGTCTACATACTGAAGAAGAGGAAGAACTGTGCAATTTTATTACTAAAAACAAGTTGAAAGTCAAACACCTATTAAATACTCATTTACATTTGGATCATGCTTTTGGGAATGCATTTGCATCAGAAACATTCGGAATAAAACCCGAAGGGGATATGTTGGAAGAAACAAGACTTCCCGACTTACAGCAACAGGCCGATCGTTTTGGGATTCCTTTGAAAAAAGAATCAGTCACTTTAGGAAACTATTTAAAAAATAATGATCTGGTCGCCTTTGGTAATTCTTCCCTTCAATGTTTATCTGTGCCCGGACATTCACCGGGAAGTTTAGCCTTCTATTCAAAAGAAGGAAAATGTGTTTTCACAGGAGATGCTTTATTTCAAGGAAGTATCGGCAGGACAGATTTGTGGGAAGGTGATTTTAATACTTTAATCAATTCTATTCAAAAACAATTGCTGGTATTACCTGACGAAACAATTGTTTATCCCGGACATGGGCCGGCAACAACTATCGGAGAAGAAAAAAAACATAATATGTATTTGAGATAATCTCATAAAAAGTTTACACATGGAAACAGAAAAATTTGCCAATCGCCACATTGGAATCAATCAAGAAAACATCAATGTCATGCTGCAAAAAATCGGAGTATCTGATGTACAACAATTGATAAAAGAAACAATACCTTCAGATATCCGTTTGAAAGAAAACATGCAGCTTCCGGCACCAATGACCGAGAGAGAATATGCTGAACATATTGCGGAATTGGCATCAAAAAATGAAGTTTTCACCTCATATATCGGAATGGGTTGGTATGATACAATAACACCTGCTCCTATTTTCAGAAATGTTTTTGAGAATCCTGTATGGTACACATCATATACTCCCTATCAGGCAGAAATTTCGCAGGGAAGACTAGAAGCTTTGCTGAATTTTCAAACAATGATTAGCGACTTAACAGCTTTACCTTTATCCAATTGTTCATTGCTAGATGAGGCTACTGCCTCTGCAGAAGCCGCCAATATGATGTTTAATGCCAGAAG
Source organism: Bacteroidales bacterium (assembly GCA_031552425.1). Lineage (GTDB taxonomy): Bacteria > Bacteroidota > Bacteroidia > Bacteroidales > Azobacteroidaceae > JAISFI01. The sequence goes on from JAVBMM010000192.1 coordinate 20,473, forward strand.
CCGGGAACAAATAAAAAACAATTGTAACGAATTATTTGTAGACGAACATATTTTTGAATCCACCTGGAATGTAATCCGGACAGTTGTACAACCTCTTGGAATTAGGGTTATCAAAGGAGATTATCGTTCTTTCAAATTTTCTGCTGCTACTTTCGGAGCTATTTTACAATATCCGAACAGCAATGGAAGTATAGAAGATTATTCCGGATTTACACAAAAAGCACATGCCTCCGGTATTCAAGTTGCTATAGCTGCCGA
>JAVBMM010000078.1:0-6142 GCA_031552425.1 Bacteroidales bacterium
TAAACTGAAAACCGGAGATATATTGGTAGTTAAACCGGGAGAAAAGATAGCTGTAGATGGTTCAGTTACCGAAGGGAATTCTTATGTAGATGAAAGCATGCTTAGCGGAGAGCCGATCTCTGTATTGAAAGAAAAAAACAGTAAGGTTTTTGCCGGAACAATCAATCAAAAAGGAAGTTTCCATTTTCGTGCAGAAAAAGTAGGGAAAGATACTATGTTGGCTCATATTATCCTCATGATACAAGACGCGCAAGGAAGTAAGGCTCCTGTACAAAAACTAGTTGATAAAATAGCATCCATATTCGTTCCAGTTATCATCAGTATTGCCATATTAGCTTTTGTAATATGGTTTTTATTTGACCCGGTTAATGGATTTACTCATGGATTGTTGGCAATGGTTACCGTTCTTATTATCGCCTGTCCATGTGCTTTGGGGCTAGCCACACCAACAGCTATTATGGTAGGCGTAGGAAAAGGTGCGGAAAATGGTATCCTGATAAAAGATGCAGAAAGTCTGGAAATTGCTCAAAAGGTCAATACTATAGTTTTAGATAAAACTGGTACTATTACAGAAGGTAAACCACTCGTCACAAATATTCTGTGGTTAAACGGGAATGATAGTAAAAAAGAAATACTTTACACATTAGAAAAATATTCAGAACATCCGCTTGCAGATGCTGTAGTGCAGTATTTCGAAGACGCATCTCTCCTTCCTTTGGATAATTTTGAAAGTATTACCGGGAAAGGAGTAAAAGGACTTATAAATGGTGAAAGCTGGCTTGCCGGAAATACTAAATTAATGACTGAAAACAATATTGAAATAGATAGTCAGCTAAAAATACAATCAACAGCTTGGACAAAAGAATCCAAAACTATCATCTGGTTTGCTGATAGCAAGCAAACATTTGCCGTTTTGGCGATTACTGATAAGATTAAAGAAACTTCCATTTCAGCCATACATCAACTTAAGCAATCTGATATTGATGTTTATATGTTAACCGGTGATGATAAAGTAACTGCCAGTGAAATAGCAACCAGTGTAGGAATATCACATTACAAATCAGGAGTTTTACCTCAAGAGAAAGCTGAATTCGTAAAACACTTACAAGAAAAAGGAAAAATAGTTGCAATGGTTGGAGATGGAATTAATGACAGCGCAGCTCTCGCCCAGGCTGATTTAAGCATCGCTATGGGAAAAGGAAGCGATATTGCTATGGATGCTGCTAAAATGACAATAATTTCTTCCGATCTGACTAAAATACCGGAAGCCATCAGGTTATCTAAATTAACCGTCAGGACCATTCGTCAAAACTTATTCTGGGCATTTATATATAACTTGATTGGTATTCCAATTGCAGCAGGGATTCTCTATCCTATTAACGGCTTTTTGTTAAATCCTATGATAGCCGGATTGGCAATGGCATTGAGTAGTGTAAGTGTGGTTACTAATAGCTTACGTTTAAAAACAAAGAAAATTTAATTGATATAATTATGAAAAAAGAATTTAAAATTGAAGGAATGTCATGTAACCATTGTCGAAAAAGCGTGGAAAATGCATTAAATTCAATTGTCGGAGTAAACGCAACAGTCACTCTTGAACCTCCTGTTGCAATGGTTGAATTTTCAGGAGAAGAATTACCCATAGAGAAAATACAGGAGATTATTTCAGAAGAAGGTGATTATAAGATTTTACCAAAATAAAAATCTATATCTATTCTATCTCCAAACTATCCATTAAATCGGTAACTTAATGCTCCCGAAGGACAGTGGCTGACTTGTTCTATTAATTGTTCTGTAGTTGCATTCTTAATCTGCACCCATGGTCTTTGTTGAGGTTTATACACATTAGGTAACATCTTAATACAAATACCTGAATGTGAGCATAAATGTGGTTGCCAAGTAATGGTTATCCTTCCATTTGAATATTCAATCTTCTTTTCCATGATTTATATTAATAATACGTATTTTAAACAACAAATAAAGTATTTTGTTTTTTATTTCTCAAATAGATTCTAAGTTCATTCAAATAGACTCCAAAGGTAATTTTATTCTGTACTTTTGCAAATAACAAGTATATAATACTAGGAGGAATAAAGTCTTTATATTTTTGAAACTTTAAAACGAAATATATTGTAAAAACTTTACAGTAAAGTATAATGTTATTATGATTGATTCTTAATAAAAAATTAAAATTAAAAATTATGTTAGCTGCTGTAAATCCTTATTTATCATTTAATGGCAATTGTGAAGTTGCATTCAATTTTTATAAATCCATATTTGGTGGTGATTTTGATGAAGTTTATCACTATAAGGACATCCCTGGTCAAGAAATCCCTGAGTCAGAAAAAGAAAAAATTATGCATATCTCATTACAACTTACAGAATATGTATGGCTGATGGGAGCCGACACTTCTGAGGCCTTCGGACAAACAACCAAATTTGGCGATTGTATTACGCTTACCATCTGCACTACAAGCGAAGAAGAGACACGGCAAATTTATCATGCTCTTTCTCAAGGTGGAAAAATTACTATGCCATTAGAAAAAACTTTTTGGGCAGATTTATATGCGACATTTACTGATAAATTTGGTATTTGCTGGGCATTGAATTTTATAAAAGACAAGAAATAAAATGAACATATCCAAGCCCCAGACAGTAGATGAATATATTGCCTTAGCTTCACCAAACGTAAAAGAACATTTGGAACAATTACGGATTGCCGTATTGCAAGCAGCACCACAAGCTCTGGAAGGAATTAGTTATGAGATGCCCGTTTATAAATTGAATGGCGTATTGGTCTATTTTGGTGGATTTACCAAACATGTTAGCTTATTTCCAGGACCGGAAGCAATTGTTGCATTTAAAGAAGAATTGACAGAATATAAAACTTCCAACGGAACCATTCAATTTTCTTTAAATAAAAAAATACCAGCAATGTTGGTAAAGAAAATTGTAAAATTCCGCTTAAAAGAAAATTTGTCAAAAGTAAAATCAAAAAGTAAAAAATAAGTATGAATGAGTTTATGGTCTTACGTACTTATTAAAAAATATTTTCAAAAAAATCCTCCTGTATTCTTCATATACAGGAGGAAATTATCATATTATCAAGAGTCTTAAAATTCAGCATTATTAGGAGTCCTTGGAAACGGAATCACATCTCGAATATTAGCCATTCCGGTTACAAACAAGATCAAACGTTCAAAACCGAGACCAAATCCGGCATGAGGAGCCGTTCCGAACTTGCGGGTGTCTAAATACCACCACAAAGTATCAAGAGACATGTTTTGTTCCTTTATACGATCCATCAGTTTATCATAATTTTCTTCCCGTTGGGAACCTCCTATGATTTCACCGATTTTCGGGAAAAGAACATCCATGGCACGTACCGTTTTTCCATCTTCATTTTGTTTCATGTAAAACGATTTGATTTCTTTCGGATAATCCGTTAAGATAACCGGACATTTGAGATGTTTTTCCACTAAATAACGTTCATGTTCAGATTGCAAATCAGCTCCCCAATAAACAGGGAATTCAAATTTTTGTCCTGACTTTTCAAGAATCTCAACTCCTTCTGTATAAGTTAAACGGACGAAATCGTTGGAAACAATAAAATTCAAACGGTCGAGCAACTCATTATCATACATTTTACAAAGAAATTCCAAATCATCTTTACAATTATCCAAAGCATAACGTATCAGATATTTGAGAAAATCTTCCGCTAAATTCATATTGTCTCCTATTTCATAGAAAGCTACCTCCGGTTCAATCATCCAAAACTCAGCTAAGTGCCGAGGCGTATTAGAATTTTCAGCACGAAAAGTTGGACCAAAAGTATAAATAGCACCTAAAGCCATGGCTCCGAGTTCCCCCTCTAATTGCCCGGAAACTGTTAAGTTTGTCGAACGTCCAAAAAAATCTTCACTATAATCTATTTTCCCATTTTCTGCTTTTGGCACATTATTCAAATCCAATGTAGTCACCTGAAACATCGATCCGGCACCTTCGGCATCTGAAGCGGTAATAAGTGGTGTGTGCAGATAAAAGAAACCGTTATCGTTGAAATATTTATGAATGGCGTATGCCATATGATGACGAATCCGAAGCACCGCACCAAAAGTATTAGTCCTGGGACGAAGATGTGCTATTTCCCGTAAAAACTCTAAAGTGTGTCCTTTCTTCTGCAAAGGATACGAAGCCGGATCTGCTGCACCAAATATTTCTACTTCAACAGCTTGAATTTCCGCTACTTGTCCTTGTCCCTGGGATTCAACCAAAAGACCGTTTACATTTATACAAGCACCGGTAGTAATCGGTTTGAGAAATTCTTCTCCAAACTTTTCCACATCTACTACTACTTGTATATTATTAATGGTAGAACCATCATTTAAAGCGATAAAACTCACATGGTTATTACCTCGGCGGGTACGTACCCAGCCTTTTACATTTACTGTTATCCCGAATGTTTTGCTTTGCAGAAGATCTGCTATTTTGGTTCTTTTTATTAATTCCATATTGATTTATTCAAATGCTCCCATTCTAAGCATAACCACTTCTTTTTCAGATAAATGACGCCATTTCCCACGAGGTAAATGTTTTTTTGTCAATCCTGCAAAATAAACTCTGTCTAACCTTTTTACATGATATCCTAGTGTTTCAAAGATACGACGTACAATACGGTTTCTTCCGGAGTGAATTTCAATTCCTATTTGAGATTTATCTTCTTCACTCGCATAACTGATAGCATCTGCATGAATTTCTCCATCTTCCAAATCTATTCCTTCTGCTATTTTTTGCATATCTTCGATTGCAACAGGCTTATCTAACCACACATGATATATTTTCTTTTTCAAGAATTTAGGATGAGTCAATTTAGCTGCTAATTCACCATCATTTGTCAATAACAATACCCCTGTTGTATTTCTATCCAAACGACCTACAGGAAATATTCTCTCTTTACAAGCATTTTTCACCAAATTCATCACAGTCATTCTCTCTTGGGGATCATCTGTTGTAGTTACACAATTTTTCGGTTTATTGAGCAACACATAAACTTTATGTTCCAATTTTACCGGTTCATCATGGAACATCACATTATCTCCGCGAACAACTTTCGTTCCCAACTCAGAAACAACTACTCCATTAACTTTCACTGCTCCAGCTTGGATATAATCGTCAGCTTCCCGGCGGGAGCAAATTCCTGCATTAGCCAAATATTTATTCAAACGGATAGGATCGTTAGGGTTTAAATGATCTTCCCGATAACGAATTTGCTTTACTTGGCTGTATTTAGCATTTGGATTATAATCCGATGTTCGTTGGCGGTTTTGTCCCTGACGGTTAAAATTTCCTTGTTGAGGACGATTCCGATAATCACCTTGCTGTTGAAAACGATTTCCATAACTACCTTGATTGTTGTAGCTTCTTTCCCTATTTCCGTCTCTATTTCCATAGGTGTTTCCGCTTCCTGAAGAAAACCTGTTATTTCCGTATGAAGAATTTCCGGTTCCATATGATGGATTTCCGGCTTCTCCCACACGTGGTCTTTTTCTTCTTACTTGTCCGTCGTTGCTATCTGGACGCGCGCTGTATAGAGGAGCTCCACTATTACTATTTCTTGGGGCTCTGTTTCCATAAGAATCATTCCTGTCATTTGAATAAGGACGGCGTTGTCTGTCTTCATAGTTTCCGTAACCTTCTCTGTTTTGATTATAAGGTTTTCTGTTTCTGTCACCGGCTCCTTCCCTTGGAGGCCATTCTCTTTCTGTGTTCATTTCATTAAATAATTTAGTTGTTAATCAACCTCACGGTCTTTAAATTCCAGTATAATTATGAGGCGTTATTGCCTTCAATTCTGCTTTTATTTCATTACTTACTTGTAAGGTCTCGATAAAATCTTTAATACTTTGCTCTGTTATTCCCTGATTAGTGCGTGTTAACTCTTTCAAGGCTTCGTATGGATTTGGGTATCCTTCTCTTCTGAGAATTGTTTGAATTCCTTCGGCTACTACTGCCCAAGTATTTTCCAAGTCCTGATTCAATACTTTTTCGTTGAGTAATAACTTACTCAATCCTTTTAAAGTACTTTGTAACGCTATTTGTGTATGAGCAAAGGGCATTCCTACATTTCTCAATACTGTAGAAT
>JAVBMM010000024.1:0-11028 GCA_031552425.1 Bacteroidales bacterium
AAAAAGCATTTTTAATATTTTGCTTGTCCCCTTTTACAAGGTAACAGAATACACTATCAGAAACAATCTGTGATTGTATTAAATTACTTATTGACAACAAAAAACAAAGTGTTATTATCAATTTACGGTATCGGTCCATAAGGATAAAGATTTAAAATTGTTTCCCATAAACTAGAATAATTGACATTCCAATCATTTACCAAAATATTAAACACTTTCGGTATTGTGGTAGAAGTTGCGGGATTAAGTATATTAGTCATATATGCTCCAAACTCCATAGCTCTTGCTTCTGCAAAATTTTTTGCAGTCATTCCTGCCAAAACCTGTACTTGGTGAGTACCTTCATGTTTAACGAGTATGATCTTATAACTTCAATTTTTCTTTGAATTCGACCTTGTAATTTTTCATTCCCAGTATTCTATTTTTCGTTCCGAACGAAATATTTTACCTTTTTCTGTCATGAAATAACTTTTTGTCCAATTTCCACGTTTATCAAAATTAGAATACTTGATATGTACTTTATTTAGGATCTTGTCACTCCAACAAAATACACCACTAAATATTTCTTCTTTATCATTACTTTCCTTAACATAATCAATCAATTTTCCTTGTTGATTATAATTATAAAAATAAAACGTAGTATCTGTTTTATAAATATTCAACTCTCGTATTTTTTGTTGTTTCTCATTATATCTAAAGATGATTTTTTTTAATGTTCCATGTTTCTTTTGCCAAAAATTACCTTTTGTATAACTGGTAAGAATTCCATTTTCGTATATAAAATTATCTCCAAAATAGGAAATTGTATCTGATTTTGAAAAATACATTTCAAATTTATAACATTGTCCAGATTTATGATAATAATATTTTTCTATTACATAATGATTTTCCATTTTGTTAATGTCCACTTTTTTCACTTCCAACAATGTGTCTGTAACTAAATAATCATATTTGTAATCAGATTTAATTTTTTTGTTATAAAAATTAACTTCATTTAATAAAAATCCCTCCTTATTAAAAGAAGAAATAACTTCCCACTGATCAAATGTTTTTTCTATTATTTTCTTAATACCTTTATTTTGTAGATTCTTTGGGAAAAAAGTATTTTCATCAAAAGCATAAGAAAAATAGAAAAATTCTACTAAAAACAATGTTACAAAAATTCTTATTTTCATTTTATTTTATGGCATTACAATTCTAATATAACCATTCTTGAAAAGTGATGATGCCAAATTCTGATAGGTATTATGCAAAGGGTCCATCACTTGTATGAACATTCTTGTTCTAAATCCAGAACCAAGAATACGAGGGATCTGCTGTATTTGTATCCTATTTACTCCCACTGTATGCATTGTTCCACCATTGTTATAAGTAATAGCAGATGGATTACCTATTTTTAATTGTGCCCCCACGATATGTTCGCTATTTGTTTCTCCAGGCATAACTGTTTTTGTTTTAAATCCATATTCTTTTGCTAATTTATTAAAATCAGCACCTTGACTTTTATCTACAACATTAATAGGTTGTTCTTTATATTCAGCAATGGATTCTAATACTTCTTGAGTACATCCTACTTCTGGATTGGTTTGTTGATGAATAGGTAAATTCCCTTTTGGCAAAGAGTAATCAGACACTGTTTCCCAAGTGTTTCCACTCCAAAAGTCCCTTCCATGCCTATATGCATCTATTCCTCCAACAAGGCCTCCAATAGCTGCACCAGAAAGGCCTCCTATCAATCCATAAATACCACCTTGACCTAATGCTTTTCCAAAAGATTGTCCACCATTGCCAAAACCTGTAGTGAATCCGCTGCTTAAATCTGCTCCACCACCTATTGCAGCCCCTGATATAAAACTACTTGAGACAGTCATCGCCCCTGCAGATCCCATAAATCCTGCTCCAAAAGCACCTCCTGCCATAACAGAACTTATTCCTGCCCGGTAAGTAATATTCCCCTTATCATCGTAAGACACGTAAGTACCTCCGTTCAGGGTAGTCAAACGGTTCAGATGGTCATAACCGAAATATTCGGTGATATTCCGTTTGGCATCTTTTACCTCAATTTTACACCCTGAACTCATACAAAAAACAGTTACAAACTACACATATTATTAATTTATTTTACATTATAAATCGACAAGATCAAACCTTGTTTTTAGTTCGGCATAGGCAAAAGAGCCTATGCCGAACTCAGTGGATTTTTGACTTTTATAAAGAATTTATTTTATTTCTATAATTGTTTCTGCAATACATTTATCTGTCTCTTTAAGAAAAAGACATAATTTATAATACCCTCTGGGGTAAATGACAAAGGGAGAAGATAACATATAAACATCAGAAACAAATGTACTACTTGGTAATATTACAATACTAGCATTTTTTTCTTCAGATTGTTTTTTAGGCATTCTTATAGTTGGCTCAAAAATAGATACTGTTACTACATTTTCAGGCTCCTTCTTTGATAATGTTTGTAAATCCCAATAAAATATTCGTTCCTGTGTTCTTCTAAAATTAAATGCTGAAACGTGAAAAATATATTTATTAAAATCAGGAATACAAACACTATAGTTACTTGAATTATTTACAAATAATTTCATTGAAAAAGCATTTTTAATATTTTGCTTGTCCCCTTTTACAAGGTAACAGAATACACTATCAGAAACAATCTGTGATTGTATCAAATTACTTATTGACAACAAAAAACAAAGTGTTATTATCAATTTACGGTATCGGTCCATAAGGATAAATATTTAAAATTATCTCTCTGTCCGGCGACATCTATGGAAAAACTTTGTGAAGTTATGCAACAAGCACCCATAAACGCCGCCGAACGGAGACATCAATAGTAGCTAATTAATCACATATTTGAAAATTATTCTCTCCAATATAAGAATCGATGCGGTATACCTTCTTCAAAAATTTATTACGGGCATTTTTATAATATCCTTTTACACAATATTTTTTATTTTTATCTAAGTAATAATTTTTAAACAATGTTGTCCTCTCTGTAAATAATATAAAGTTATTTTTTTTTACTAAGACAAATCCATCTTTAAATGTTTTATCATTTATTACATAAAATCCTATTGTAGTATCTGAAAAAGGGAATAAAGGATCATTTCCCATATAAATTTTAAAATTTATAGCTCCCAAGTCTACCCAAATATCTTTGCTGGTATTATTTTGAATATTTATTTCAAAATCATGCATTTCTTCCCTTAAATATACACAACTATCCTTTAATTCAAAAGAAAATTTAACCGTTTGTGCATTTAGCGAAACTGGAAACATCATTATAAAGAATACAAAAATATTTTTTTTCATATTTTTAGAATCTACGAGGTAATAAATATAACCACTTTCTTAAATCATAAGATTTCCAGGCATCATTTCTATAAGGATTACTAATTTTCCAAAGAGTCCCCGGTCTACGATAAGTTTCTTGAGAAATCATTTTAAATCCTGTATGATATTTTCCAGTACTTTTGATTGCATGGTTATATCCATAGATACCATCACCACCATAAGTAGCATCAACATTAATAAATCCAGGATCTGAAACCGTTCCCCCTACAATACCATTATCCCAATTTACATTGTGAATATAATGTCCCATTTCATGACTAATTTGTTGTCTAACAGCTCTATGTCCACCAACAAAGGCCCCTTCCCCAATTTTAATATTTCCATAAACATCTGTCTTTCCATTTGTCTGTCCAGGCGCATAAGTTAATGTAGGACCTCCATTACGTGCCTGCCAAAAATCCAGTGCTCTTTGAGCTCCTATTTCATCAATAGAATAACTTCTTGTTGTAGGATTCTCTATAAAAGCATCGTTTACTAACTTATTAAAAGTTCCATCATTTGTATCAAATATTCCATATTCTCTATAATTTTCAATAGACTGAGAAGTTGATTGGATTAATGCCATTACCCCTCCGATAGCTGCTCCTTGGAAAATACCTTTTCCAATATCATTGCCCCATAAAGCAGCATCTAATCCTCCTGTTATAGCTCCTCCTAACATACCCAATGAAACATTGGAAAGAAATGACCCACCTCCAAACATAGATAATCCACCTCCTACAACTCCGACAAGTCCCCCTCTCCAAGCTCCATCCCAGAAATTCATCCCTGGAGTCATTATGCCTCTCATTCCTCCTGATATTAACCCCATATCTATTCCCATAGCTACAGGCATAAGCACTGGGCAAAAAAGACCTGAAAGAATAGTAAAAATGAACTCTCCACTCGGATCAGAAAACACCAACGGATTATTGAGCCCATAACTATACCTGTTGTGATTCTGGCTAAAATCAGGAGCTTGAACGTATGGGTCTGGGCTGAGGAAACGGCCTGTGATGGGATCATACAGACGGGCGTTCATGTTAATAAGGCCAAACATCGCCAAGTGTTCGTGTCCAGTATAACCCCTACCCAGGAATAATTCCGGTTCCGTACCGGATGCATAATATTCATGGGTATTTGGATTCCTTAACCGTCCCCAAGGATCATAACTTAATTCCTGTACCAATACCCCATTACTGTCCGTTACCTGGGCGATACTTCCCAAATAATCCCTGAGCAGGTAATGAAGCGTCCATTCCCCGTCATCTTCCTTCACATATACCGCAGGTGCCGAATAAGCATCCCCACCAAGATACAATTTCTCTTTAGTATGCATTGGAGTAATATCCTTTTCATACCGGGAACCGATATAATAACGAGTCAGGTAATCTTGTTCATTATGCGTGACTTGCATTTTGGTTCGATCGTCTGAAGAATCGTATTGGAATTGAGCAAAGTATCCATTCTCTGAAATAGTCGCAAAACGACGGGTAGAAGTGTAGGTGATTTCCTGGTTACCGGATGGAACAACATTGTTCGTTTGTATCAGATCGGTAACTGCATAGGGTTTGCTTGGATGATTGTACTCAAAATATCCTATTCCTGCCCGGTAGGTTATATTACCTTTATCGTCATATGACACATAAGTATCTCCGTTCAGGGTAGTCAAACGGTTCAAGTGGTCATAACCGAAAGATTCGGTGATATTCCGTTTGGCATCTTTCCGGTATTTCAGATTACCGGTCAATACATCGAATTCATAGCGTTGATCATAAAGGGTTGTCCCCGAAGTTAATAATACCAAATGGGAAGTGGGTAAACCATACATATCGTACCCGTAATTGCGGGTCAATTTACCGGTCTCAATTTGTGTTGTCCTTCCGGATTCATCTTCTGCTTTCAACTTAAAGATAGAACCTACTCCATTTAAGATGGTTTCAGTATGGTGCCCATGGGTATAAATATATTCTTCTTTTGCAATACGTATGGCATTGGATTCATATTGGGTAGATTGTAATTGACCGTTTCCATAAGTAAAAATTTCCTTTACACTTTTCCCGTCATAAGAAGTTTCTATTACCCAAGCAACCCGGTCAAATTGATCATAAGTATATCTCCTGGATAAAGAATACCCGTTGGATACCTCTGCCCCTAACCTTCCCTCGTTGTCATATAAGTATTGGGTATCATATTCGTCTCTTACTTTTGAGGTGATCCGGTTAAAATTATCATAAGTGTAGATGATTTCCCGTCCTTCACCTTCAGCTTCACTGATGAGCCTGCCTTCTTCATCATAGGCGTATGTTTGTGTACCTGCACTCGGGTCAATCAATTTAACTTTTCGTCCATAATTATCATATTCGAAAGATGTGGTGATACCTCCCGGAGCAACAATGGATTCCGGTTGTCCGTCAGGACGGTAGTTGTAAGCGATAGTACCTGCAGTATCCCTTACCTGAACCAGTTGTCCGGCTGAGTTGTATTTCTTGGTAGAAGTAATACCACTCGCTATAGAAGTAACTTCATCACCATTATAACGGAACTCATCACTTTTCCCTGAATAATAAGTGATCTTGCTGGGGCGATCGTAATTGTCATAGGTATAACTGTTCCACCGGGGTTCGGAACCCGTCTTGAAGGGTTGGGATTTTTTGCTTACCCGTCCATTGGAATCATACTCAGTATCGGTGTTGAGATAATTGCCATCAAAACTCATCTGGGAGGTCCTCATTTCCCGGTTAAAAACATCCATGTATTTCTTTACAGTCGGGCTACCGGTAGCTTCTTCGGTAACCACATATGTCAGGAAGCCATAAGGTTGAATGTATAAGCATTCATCCTTGTTGATTTCCATGGATAAACTATTACCTGTTGATGCTTCAAAAGAAAATCCCGGTTGTAAAGTTATCTGTTTACAGGCAACAACCTTTCCTCCTTCACTTAACTGGTGTGAATACGAAATATCTTCACTGCCTATATGTGGGAAGCGGCTTCCTTCTGCAATATTCTTAGACCACTCGAAAGTCATCTTCCGGTAAGTATCATCCGGATAAGTGGTTTGTACCAACCGCCCGAGTTCGTCATAGAGGTAAGAAGTAATCTTGTTCTTGTGGTTCTTTGTCGATTCCGGCCTGCCATACACAGGGTCGTAGGTATAATAAGTACTTAGACCCAAAGGATCAATTTGCTTGGTCAACCGGCCTTTGGAATCATATTCGAAGTTAGAGGCAAGCCACCTGTCTTCCCCTGCATTGTAGTTCTTTTCCTTAGAGGTTAAGATATTATCTTTGCATCCGGAATCCCGTATAAACTCCTGTTCTTTGACTAAAAGGGTATCATAATAGCTCTGTATCCGGGAAAGATTACCGGAAGAATAATACCTCATTGTAGAAGTGGAAGAACTTTTAGTCCCTATATATTTCCTCATTAACTCCTTCCGGGGTAAGTTGGTACAATTAGCTGCCTCATTTGAAGTGGAACTCAAGAACTCCCTGTCAATACGTGTCTTGAATCCTGAACCATAATCGGCTATTTCCGATACGGCATTCCCGTAATTATCGTAATTGACTTCCGAGGAATGGGTAGTACCCGTCAGTTTGTTGTAAACCTCATTGGTAGTTTTATCGAGACGGAGAATCTTGCCGGTATTAGGTTTGAAAGTGTACGAATAATTCACTGTAGCCTCCGGACTATCTTCCGATACCGGCAAACCATATTTATATGGGTCGAAGATTTGGGTGTATTTTTTCCTTTTCACTTCATCGCTTACCTCCACTTTTTTGAATCCACAGAATCCCAAGCCTTGTTTATGGATGACTCCATCATAATAATTGTACCAAATCCGTGAGGTCATTCCAGGATCTGTATCTGCAGCTCCTCCGGGATCATAGGTCTCTGTATATTCTATCAGGTGCATCTTTCCGAACAAGTTAGTATAAGGATATCCTGAGGCTTGCGTTTCACTATGGTAATTAGAATCAGGAGCATCCAATTGCTTATAGGAATGATAATTCTTTACACCAAAACTATTGGTCGTTTCAGTAAGCATACGGTTACGGGTGTTATCCCTATTGTAGGCAAAAGACCATATTACATTATTATTTCCAATACAAATAAGAGAACTTTGATAGTTGTTCCTGGAAAGGGTAGCTGGAATTACCATAAAATCTCCTTCTGTGTATCTCGCTCCCGTATTGTTCATATATAGATCCCTGGATCCGAAAGTTCCATTTTTATTTAAATAGGTAAGTAAGGATGATTCATTAAATATAAGGTCGGGTAGCCCATCATTGTTTACGTCCTGAAGAATACGTTTCCCATATTGCTGAATACCTGTGTGTGTTTCTTCAAATCCTCCTTTCCCTTTGGAATATAAACATATCCAATCTGAAAACATTTTTGGAACATTAGGTGTGTGATCAATAATATAATATAAAATATCAGTCTTTCCATCCCCATTAATATCTCCTAATAGAAATTCTTTTGCCTTTTGTGGATTTTCATCCGATGTTAATTCAGTTCCGGAATAAATACTACTTAACTGCATTGAAGTGTCAAAAGAATATATAGTAAGCCCTCCCGGGTGAATATTGCAGAGGTCTAATTTCCCATCCCCATCATAATCCATAGGAAAAATTTAATTTTTGTTCCTTATTGAATTGGTATTTAACTGTTGGTTACTACAAATCATTGTCAGGTTATCCAACCTGATCAGTTCAACTATGCTGTAAGACCTCTTACCGAAAGCAGTAGGGGAATCACTAACAGATACGGATAAAAGTTCCTCTTTCCCATCACCATCAAAATCTCCGATGAAAAATTTCCGTTCAATAAGAGAAATAGATCCTATATTTCCAAATACAGAAAATGCTCCTTTTACCACAAAAGTCTTTGACCCTATAATACTTCCATCTTTCCGGTAGGTACTGACTTGTATTTTTGCATTCTCATCATCATTATATCTATTGAGTATATAATTTACTTTTACCAATTCCTGATTATTATCTCCATCAATATCAGCAGGAGAAAATAGTTGAAACCCATCTCCTGCATTAAATTTTACAGGAGAAACCACTGAATCAGATAATTCGGGATATATAAATATGGGGTAATCTGCAGGATAAGTGCTGCCATAATAACCATTAATATTTCTGTTCTCTGATGTACGCCCATAGGTGCCTATATTATAATATCCGATCAATCCATCATTGGGTGAAGTCGCATCAAATTTTGCTCTACAATAAAACAAACTAGGTTTAGAAGGAGTAGGTTGTCTTATAATAATAGGACCATTTTCTATGTATTTTCCCACTTGTTCATCTTTCCAGTAATCAAAAGACAAAGGATTTAACTGTTTACCTCCTGCTTCACATTTTATCTGCTGAAGCATCGAAACATCTGTGGTTCCATAAACCGGAGAGTATGTCCGTAACAAGGTTTCTCCATAATAAGTTGAGATACTTTCAATCAAACGGGTTTCCTCAATTTTCTTTCCACCTATGTAAATGGCGTAATTATCCGGCCTTTGTTTATAGTTAAAACGAATGAAAGCGAAATGGCCGGAAGTATTGCTGGTGGAAGTGTTTCCCCCATAGCTTATTTGCGAAACGTAGTAAATATTACCGATTTGATCGTAAGTATAGGTGATATAATTACCGTTAATATCCTTGATTTCGGTAAGGGGATACTGGCATTCGGCGGTAGTGTTGGAGGTATATCCATAAGTCATCCGCTTACCATCGGAAGTAGTTGCCCTAAAGTATTTAACGATGTTATTACTCCCATAGCCTTGTACCTTAATGTTTCCCTGCACAGTTTCATATGAAAGGGTACCTGTACGGATTAATTGCATTCCATCAAGTACAAAAGCGTCATCCTGTGTCAGAGTAACCGGTGATGTTTTACCATTATAATAGATAGTGTTGTTGGTAGGTGTAATAGCAGATAATCCTGCCAGTCCCCAACCATAACCTAAAATACTGTTTCCACGCATACTATTGTATGCTAATGAGAGACCGGGCTGCATGCCGCTCCTTCCGGGGTGGACTTCCAATGGTACCGTGTAATTAACTCCTCCATTCTTGTCATGGGAGTATTGGATAGGGATTTCACCAACTAAGTTGTTTTCATTGATGGTAGGTCCCACTGAAGTGAGTACAGGTGTTTCAGAAAAATTTTCCTGTACGAATTTTACATTTCGGGCTTCCACCATAATGGAATCTAGTTCCGCTTGGGTAAAAGGTTCTAACGTTGGGAGAGGGTCATAAACAACCTGTTCCGTACTATCTGGAAGTTCCGGTTCTATCTCTTGTGCTTGCACATAAAATAATGCGCAAACCACAAATAAGCAAGTGATGATATGTTTGTTCATGATTTATTTCTTAATTATTTTCCATTCTGTTTTATCTTCCCCGGCAAAGATGCGGAGGATGTAGGTTCCCGGTAAGCGGTTACTGATATCCAGATCGGTAGAAGAATCGATATGATCGCGGGTCAAAATCAAACTACCGGACATGTCGTATAACATCAAGCGGTTGTTCTTTTCGGTATCCAACCCGACTATTTCCACTTTCAAGAGTCCTTCGGTAGGATTGGGATAAATACGGATTTCTGTTTGTCTCAGCATCTCGGAATATACCGGAGGAGCAGCTGGTGCTGCTTCAGGTGCTTGCATGGGGTTCATAACAATCACCCGTGAAATACGGTTCCCGGCGGTATCATAACCGTAACTGACATGTTGTCCCGAAATATATATCGAAAACAACAAAAATGATATAAGAAAAATGATAGTTCTCATGGCTACTTAATTAAATATGAGTGGATTATTTGGTGTAATAAACATGAATAATATACGAATATCCAAATTCATTCAGATTATCGATATCTTTTATATCAAATCCGGAGACACCATCTTCGGTAGTATTACCATATTTATCATACCAACAAGAATATCTACCAATTTCAGAATCATTTCCCCAAAATTTATTGTTATTAAAACTATTTAGTGGTATGACCTGGTCTTGATTGTGGATAAAACTCTCAAATTTTACTATAAGACCTGTATTCGTTTTTGTAAATGGTACAACGAAATGTTGATTATCCCATTGGGTAATAGCACCCATTAAAGTCCGTTGATATACATCTTTTCCATCAACCCATTTTTGTCCTGTTTTTTGTTCGGAAGTAGAGTAATTAACAAGCTTCTGAGTCTGATCTACTGTAGCTACTTGTTTACCATTAAAGAATAGCTCATGAGCGTTTATGTTCATTATATCCTGAACAGAAATTTCTAAAGCATCCATGCTGTGGAACTGTATTTGAGGTGCGGTTATAACAACTGGGGTAAAAGTCTCCCCATTAATAACAATTTGTTGCGCTTTCAATGTACTGGTTTCATCCCGAGAAATCAGGTAAGCATCTCCGTTAGAACCTTTGAAAGCAATAGCAACTCCCTGTTGTTGTGTGGAATTCTGTCCATTACTGCCAAAAGACACAATACGATATGTACCTGTAGGAAGACCTACCGGTTTATTGGTAACAGAAGAACCGACAAAAGCTTTCCAGGAACTATTGGTTCCTAAGATTTCAAGAAAATCAGTTAAAACGATTGGAGCACCACTTGACCTATCTTTCATCTTTAAATCTTCAAGATTAGAAATATCAATATTTGACAGCTGATCT
>JAVBMM010000073.1:0-11132 GCA_031552425.1 Bacteroidales bacterium
CTTTCCACGCAACATGATGCTGGGAGCCAGTTCAAATGAAAAATCATTGGAACTATATGGAAAAGAAGTATCTCGTCAATGCCGGGAAATGGGTATTCATATTAATTTTGCTCCTGTTGTTGATGTTAACGGAAACCCTAAAAATCCTGTGATTGGCACCCGTTCTTTCGGAGAAAACCCGCAGCAAGTAGCTTTTTGTGGAAATGCATATTCCAAAGGATTGGAAAATGGGAGGATAATGGCTGTTGCAAAACATTTTCCCGGACACGGAGACACATCAGAAGATTCTCATTTCACCACCCCATTAATCAATCACAATAAAGAACATTTAAATAATGTAGATATTTATCCTTTTCGATCCTTTATTAATGAAGGTTTTTCAGGAATCATGACAGGACATTTGGCTGTCCCTGCTTTAGATTCAATTTCTCAAAAACCAGCATCCCTTTCTCCTCTGATTGTTTCAGAATTTTTAAAAGACAGCCTGAAATTTACAGGATTAACTTTTACCGATGCGCTTGCCATGAAGGGTGCGAATGTCAAAGGTAATATATGCGTACTGGCATTACTGGCAGGAAACGATATTTTACTCAGCCCGCTAAAACCTACAGAAGATTTTTCTGCCGTAAAAAAAGCGGTCAAAGACGGAGTCATTTCAAAAGAATCCATCAACGAAAAATGTCGAAAAATATTAAACTATAAATATATACTGGGACTTTCAAATACTAAACCAATTATTTCCGAAGGGTTGGAAAATCGTTTAAACAATGATAGTGCAGAATGGATTTGCAGAAAACTAAACGCCGAATCCATTACCCTGTTGAAAAATAACGAAAATACTCTACCAGTCAAAGAAATGAACAAAAAACGCATAGCATCTATTTCCATAGGAGAAACTGGCATAACAAACTTTCAATCAATGCTAAAAAAATACACGAGAATAGATTCATATACATTATCTAAAAGTACAACTTCTAAAACGGTCAACATTCCTGACACAGAGAAAATATTCAATAAATTATCAGAATACGATTTGATAATTTGCGGAATCCATTCGTCTAAAATGCCTGAAAAAGAAAATTTAATCAAATTGGCTAAAGAAAAAAATGTGGTCTTTTGTTTTTTCGTCCCTCCTTATAGTCTTCAGAATTTTTCTTCATTAATAGATCATGCAAATGCTGTTGTTTTAGCCTATGAAAACACAGAATATGCCAAAGAATATGCTGCACAAATGGTTATGGGAGGAATAACATCCACAGGAAAATTACCTGTCAGCATTCCCGGATTATTTAAAGAAGGAGATGGTATTTTTACAGAAAAAGTTCGCTTATCATATCAATCTCCGTTAGAAGTAGGGATGTCTCCCGATAGATTAAAAGAAATAGAACGTATTGTCAATAAAGGAATTAAAGAACAGGCTTTCCCCGGATGTCAGGTATTAGTGGCAAAAAATGGTGTGGTTGTATATGAAAAGGCATTTGGAGGATTTGATTATGCCAATACACATGCAGTACAAATTTCAGATCTATACGATCTGGCTTCTGTTACAAAAATTTTAGCAACTACTCCGGCAATAATAAAACTGTATGATCAAAAGAAAATTTCTTTATCCGATAAACTCAGCAAATATGTACCGGAAATTCAAAAATCTGACAAAGAAAATATTACTGTTAAAGAAGCATTATTTCATGAATCAGGTTTAACTCCTTTTTTACCTTTCTATCAACTATCTATTGATAAAAACAGTTATGACGGACAACTCTTTTCCAGAAAAAGAGATGCTACTTTCCGGATATTGTATGAAGATAATGTTTACGGACGTACTGATTTCGAGTTTTTACAGGATATAGTTTCTGCTACTCCTAAAAAAGGATTTAACACTCAAGTAGCAGATGATTTCTATCTGAATGACAAGTTTAAATTGATTATGTTAAAAGAAATTGCGGTTTCCCCTTTAAAGAAAAAAGGAACTTATAGTTACAGTGATTTAAATTTCATGCTTTTAAAAGAAGCTGTTGAGGATATAACCCAAGCACCTTTCGATGAATTTCTTGATGACTATTTTTACAATCGTTTAGGAGCTAATCATACTATGTTTCAACCTTTATCTCACAAAATAGACTTAAA
This sequence comes from Bacteroidales bacterium, assembly GCA_031552425.1. Lineage (GTDB taxonomy): Bacteria > Bacteroidota > Bacteroidia > Bacteroidales > Azobacteroidaceae > JAISFI01. The sequence goes on from JAVBMM010000073.1 coordinate 2,128, forward strand.
GACAATAGCTCCTACAGAAAACGACCGAATGATCCGCAATCAGTTGATTGTAGGATATGTACATGATGAAGCAGCCGCTTTCATGGGAGGAATTTCCGGAAATGCCGGATTATTTTCTAATGCAAATGATATGGCTAAAATACTTCAATTATATCTGAATGAGGGAAGATATGGAGGAGAAACGTATTACAGTAAAGAAACTTCCGATATCTTTACAAAAACAAAAAGTAAAACCAGCCGTCGCGGACTCGGATTTGACAAGCCCGATCCAAATCATAAACCTCAATATGTACCTTCTTCTACCTATGGGCATACTGGATTCACAGGAACTTCCGCATGGGTAGATCCTGAAAATGAATTGATATACATATTTTTATCCAATAGGGTATATCAAACACGTACAAATAAAAAAATCAACACTTTGAATATCCGGGATAGGATACAGGAAGTAATATATGGAGCATTAGAACCCTAACTATGTCAAAGCAGCAGAACCCGAATCTAAGGCATATTGACGACTAATCAATGCACGGATCCGTTTTATAATCTTCCGGGAAGGTTTTTCTCTTAGGAACGATTCTATATGCCTTTTTTTCTTTTCTTCAAAAATTTCATTGACATCAATTAAAATACCGGTTTCTTCCACTTCTCCGAATTCGTGATTGACTGCGGTGCCAAAAACTTTCATTTTCGGAGAAAGATTCATATATGCACTAATTAATGGAGGAATATTGATACCGAATTTTCTTATTTCCAAATTCAGTATTTTATAATCTGTCTTGTAATCTTTTCCGGAAAAAATCCCTGCCATTTTATCATAATCCATTTTTGCATCTAAAGGATGAACAGGCACTACAAGTTTTTCCTTATCAGGGAAATAATGATTAATGAAATACAGAATCATATTACGGGCTTCGGTATTATACGTGTTGTACATTGTTACTTTTCCAAAATAATATTGTAATGAAGGATCTATCACGGAAAGCGCTCCCAGCCCATCCCATAAATTATCTAAAACGAAAAGCCCTTTAGAAGAACGTCCTATTGTAGATTGATATTCTAAAGAAACGAAAGAACGTCCTAATTCTACCGTTTTCGGCAAATATTTTTTTATAAACTTATGAGAAAAATCAAACAAATGAGAAGTGGCTAATATAGGTTGGCCTTTTTCATTCAACTTGACATCATTTCCACACAAAAACCGATATCCTCCTAAAATTTCTTCCGAATCCGGATCCCATACTATCAATTGTTTATATGGATTTTGCATGGTATCAAATTCATCAATATCCACTTGTAATCCGGTTCCTCCCCCGTGGTAACGAAATGCCATTTCTCGCAACCTGCCTACTTCTTTCATTGTATAAGGAGCATCGTGATGTGTGAATATATATATTTCGTTCCCGGCTTTATTGGTTTTACGCAACAATTTATCCGGAGTCAATTCGGATTTAATCTTATTCTTATCTACCTTAGGAATGATTTCTTCCATTATTTTATTTTTTTTCCATTTCGTACACAACAGACTTCACACAATGCGCCCACGCTTCAGGTTTCCGTGAATTATCAAAACATTCCCACGAAATGGGTTTTCCTATATGTATGGTAAACTTTTTATTTTTTTGTCTAAAAACTTCCCGAGGAAGAAATAACATTTCAATATTTACCTTAATTCCCAATTTTTTTCTTATAAATGCTAACATATAAAAGAAATATGAATTCTTCCCTTCAAAATATATGGGAATGATATCCCTCTTATATTCAATGGATTTAAGTATAAACATTTTTTTCCATTCCGGATCTTCTATCTTTCCTTTTTGTCTCCTGGAACAAAGTCCTGCTGGAAATGTAATAATCTGATTATCAGAATTAAGTGCTTCATTAATCAAATTCACCGACTTCTTTGATTGAGCTCCATGTTTATTAACCGGCACAAAAATAGGTTGCAAAGGTTTTAGAAAATACAAAATGTCATTGACAATATATTTTACCTTTCCATTATATTTTCTTCCTAAAAAAGAAGAAAGACAAATACCGTCAATTCCACCGAGAGGATGATTGGAAACAAATATAAATTCACCATCAGAAGGAATATTTTTTTCTCCTTTTACTTTAATTTTCAAGTTAAAGTACTTGACCAATTTATTCATTGCATCCGCACCCTTATCATTCCCAATGTAACGGAGAGCCTCATTAATGTCATTCTGATGAACAATTTTCATCAGCCATTTTACAAGGAATTTAGGTATTTTTTTTGCCAAACTTGGAGATTTCTCTGCCAATATTTGGTCTATATGTATTTGAAATAATTCATCTGAATGCATCCTGTCGCAATCTGAAAAAACTCGGCAAAGATAATAAATTTGAGATTACAGTCATAAATTATTTTCTCAAATTTACCGGAGAAATAGAATAAGAATATATGTACCTCCTATTCAACAATCTATACTTATCCAACGGTTTTGCTCCCCAACTATTATCTCCTCCTACTCCCATTTGCTTCAAATCAATATTAACAAAAAGTACATCTCTGGGATGAATATCTGTGGAATGTTGTTGCTTTTTTGTTAATCCGGGATCAAGGTCTTCATCCAAATTATACCGAGCATTAAAACAAATTGGTTGACTTATTCCTTCAAATTGAATTCCCCAACCGGATTTATCGGTAAAAGAAACTGTACGAACATCTGTTCTATAACCATTTTCCTGAGGACGGATATAGTCAAATTTCAAATCTTCCACATCACAAGAGTATAATCCCACAAACGAAGATGTATTCCGGTCATTGTAATTTTCCCATGGACCACGGCCATAATAATTTACTTTTTTCAATGTTTCCGGCAACTGCATTTTCATTCCAAACCTCGGAAGGTCAGGCAAAGATTTAGCAATTAAATTCAATTGCGCAGTAATACGCACTGAACCGTCATTTCTGATAAAATAACTCACTTCATAGGGAACTTCTATATTTTTCAATAAAAACTGAGCGACAACTTCTATTCCCTCTTTCGTTCGCTCTTTTTTCTGCACTTTAATCAGGTTACGAAAATCTCCTGCTGTTCTCCAAATATTATGAGAATATTGCATTTTGTATCCAAAATCATTATCAGTAGGAGCTCTCCAAAAATTAGGAACCGGAGCCTCAGTTATCAAACGGATATTTTTATGAGTATAATCTTTCAGTAATCCAGAGCTTAATTCTATCTTACCATTTACATCTCCACTTTGAAAAAGAATATCTTTTTCTGTTTCTTCAACATGTAAATCTCCGGAAGTCAATTTTTCTACAAAAAAATTATTATCCGGAAAAACAAACTGTTCTTCTGCAACAATATATCCGGAAGGAACTACATCCGTTGCCATTTTTGTTTTTACCCGCACCACTAAAAAATATTCCTCTCCCTTTTTATTTTCAGGCACAGGAATTTTCAATGTTTCTTCTTTACTTTCTAATGGTTTACATGAAACAGAAAATAATTCTTTCTTGATAGATTTTCCATTCTTGAACAATTCCCATTCATAATCAAAAGCACTCAAATCTGTAAAAAGGTAATTATTTTGAAAACGGATTCTTCCTTTTTCCATTTCAATTGCCTTCATATACACATTCTGATACACTTTCTTTACTTCATTTAATGCCGGATGAGGTGTCCTGTCAGCATTAACTAAACCATTGGCACAAAAATTTTCATCATTCGTCCAACGATATCCACCGAAATCTCCTCCATAAGCCCAATATTTATGTTCTGGAACATCTAAAGCTTCCAATCCCTGATCTACCCAATCCCAAATGAAACCTCCTTGTAAAGCAGGATATTTCATTATAACATCCCAATATTCCTGTAAATTTCCGGTACTATTCCCCATGGAATGTGCATATTCACACAAAATAAGAGGTCGGGTAATTTCTTTCTTCAAAGCATATTTTTCTATTTTATCTACAGTCCAATACATAGGAGTTATCAAATCCGTAAAATTATTTTCCCTGGCTCTTTCACATTGTACAGGACGTTGGGCTTTATCATTTTTCTTCAGCCAAAGATATGTTTCTTCATAATTGGGACCAAAATCACTCTCGTTTCCTAACGACCAAATAATGACACTCGGATGATTTTTATCTCTTTCGAACATACGAATAGTACGATCCATAATTTGACCTTTCCATATTTCTGCAAAAGAAGGATGTCGGTTCTTGTCGAATTTATCCAATCCATGTGTCTCTATATTCGCTTCATCTACCACATACAAACCATATTTATCACAAAGTTTATACATTTCCGGACTCTGAGGATAATGGCTGGTACGTATTGCATTGATATTACTTCGTTTCAACAACTGAATATCCTTCCATTGAGTATCAACATCCACATAATGACCGTATTTTTCATGATGTTCATGCAAATTTACTCCCCTGATAATAATCGGTTTACCGTTAATCAACAGTTGTCCGTTTTTCATCTCCATTTTACGAAAACCTGTTTTACAACCTCCCAATTCAACCAAATTTCCCTTGTTATCTTTTAACTCTATGCATACAGTATAAAGATAAGGATGTTCTGCCGACCATTTTTGAGGAACATTCAGTTTAATTGAAAATGAAACAGGCATCTTACTTTGAGCAGGAATACTTCCTAATGGTTTTACCTGAGATGCTACCTCCTTTTTATTTTCATCCAACAAAGACAAAGTTACCTTATATAATCCTGAAATATTTTCATTAAAATTCCGGACATTTACATCAACTTTCAATTCTCCGTTTTTATATTCTTTATCTAAATCTCCAACTACAAAAAAATCATCCAAAGATATTTTCTGACGAGCAATCAACATCACATCCCTTTCTATTCCTGCCAAACGCCAAAAATCCTGATCTTCAATATAAGATGCATCCGACCATTTGAATATTTGTATAGCAAGTGTATTTTTCCCTTTTTTGAGATAAGAGGTAACATCAAATTCCACAGGAGTTTTAGCTGCTTTACTATATCCTAATCTTTGACCATTTAAATAAAATGCAGCTGCTCCGGAAATTGACCCAACATATAAAAAAACCTGCCGGTCATTAAAAGCATCGGAAACTTCAAAAAAAGTCCTGTAAGTTCCCACCGGTAAATCATTATTATCTAAATAAGGAGGATTAGCAGGAAAAATATATTTGATATTGGTATATACAGGGACCCCGAAACCCTGGGTTTCCCAATTACCAGGCACTTGAATTGTTTTCCAGGAAGAATCATCCAAATCTTCTTGATAAAAATACTCCGGACGTAAAGACGGTTTTTCTACCCAATAAAACTTCCAAACACCATTAAGAGATTGCACATAGGGAGATTCCCATTTATTATCTTTGACTAATTGATCAACCGTTTGATATGGAACAAAATCAGTCCTGGCAGATTCTTTTCCTTCATCTACGATAGCAGGATTTTCCCAAAAATTATTTTGAGAAAGTACAACAGAAGAAATAAATAATAAAACACTCAACATGCTATTTTTCATAGGTATCTGATATCTTGTTATTCTTATTTGGAGCGCAAGTTAACGATTTTTCGTAAATTCTCAGATGTCTTACCTTAAAAAAATATATAGTGAAAATTTATGAACTTAACAATTTCTCCTAAGTTTTTAGATTAATTATGAGGACTTTACAAAAAATTGATGATATGATATTTACATTTAACCCAATACAAAATACAAAATGCAATGAACAAAACATTCATTTTATAACATCATTGATTAACTTTACAATACGAAAAACTGTTTATACAAGATATGAAGATTTCCGATTTTTTCCGGCTATATTCCGAAGGGTTTAGACATATGACTTGGGGAAGAACTCTCTGGGTGATTATCTTGGTCAAACTTTTTATCATGTTTGCCATTTTGAAGGTATTTTTCTTTCCTAATGCTTTGAAAAAATTCAATACCGATAAAGAAAAAAGCGAATATATCTCAAACGAACTTACAAAAAGAAAAACAGAGTGAGGTTCGTTACACTCTGCGAAGCGTGTTACGCAAATGTTAGGCTCGCTTTGCGAGCCTAACATCTAAATTTAACATTATAATGAAATTGGTTAATCGTTTTCTACTTATATTTGTAAGCAATAAAAATATCCGGCTTTTAAACAAACTACCATGAATGAAATAGACATCTCTCTCATTGATTGGTCAAGAGCTCAGTTTGCTCTTACGGCAATGTATCATTGGCTATTTGTCCCCCTTACCTTAGGATTATCCATCATCATGTCTGTAATGGAAAGTATCTATTACAAAACAGGAAATGTCTTTTGGAAACGAACTACACAATTCTGGATGAAAATTTTCGGCATCAACTTCGCGATAGGTGTTGCTACCGGAATTATTCTTGAATTTGAATTTGGCACCAATTGGTCTAATTACAGTTGGTTTGTAGGAGATATTTTCGGAGCCCCATTAGCAATAGAAGGAATTATGGCCTTTTTCCTGGAAGCTACATTCATTGCAGTGATGTATTTCGGATGGGAAAAAGTTTCTAAAAAATTTCATCTTGTTTCCACTTGGTTAGTCACAATAGGTGCTACCCTCTCTGCCCTTTGGATTCTTGTTGCCAACGCTTGGATGCAATTTCCTACCGGAATGAAATTCAATCCTGATACTGTAAGAAATGAGATGTTTGATTTTTGGGCAGTGATCGGTTCTTCCGTCGCAATCAATAAATTTTTCCACACTATTTTTTCCGGATGGTTGCTTGGAGCCGTTTTTGTACTAGGAATTAGTTCCTGGTTCCTGTTAAGAGGGAGAGAAAAAAAGTTTGCATTGGATAGTATCAAGATAGCTATCTATACAGGCATTATTTCTTCTTTATTACTTTTATACACAGGAGATGGTTCAGCATATCAGGTTGCTCAAAAACAACCAATGAAATTAGCTGCAATGGAAGGACTTTACAACGGAAAAGAAAATGCTCAACTAATTGCAATAGGAGTATTAAACCCTAAAAAAAGCGTAGCAAACAATGAAGAAGAAACCTTTTTGTTCAAAGTAGAAATTCCTCATCTTCTATCCTATTTAGCACACAGAGACGGAAATGCTTTTGTTCCGGGAATTAAAGATTTAATCAAAGGGGGATATTTAACAGAAAACGGGAGAGCTCTTTCTGTGGAAGAAAAAATGATGAAAGGAAAATTAGCTATACAAGCCTTAGGAGATTACCAAAAAGCAAAGAAAAAAAATGACCAAGAAGGTGTCTCACAAGCAAAGCGGGTGTTAGAAGAAAATTTTGCTCATTTCGGCTATGGCTATTTCAAAGATCCAAAAGATGCCATACCTAACATCCCATTAGTTTTCTATTCTTTTCACATCATGGTAATTTTTGGAGTCTTTTTTATCTTTTTGTTTATATTGGTCTGGTTTCTGTATTACAAAAAGAAATTGGAACATGCCAAATGGATGCAATGGATATGCCTGATTTCTATTCCCCTTGCCTATATTGCATCCCAAGCTGGGTGGATCGTCGCCGAAGTAGGGCGCCAACCCTGGGCGATACAGGATATCTTGCCAGTTTCTGCGGCAATATCAGACATTGAAACATCTTCCGTAAAAACTACATTTTTCATTTTTCTGTTTTTATTTACTGCGTTGTTGATTGCAGAAATCAGCATTATGATCAAGCAAATCAAAATAGGCCCAGAAGAATACAAAGAAACAACAAATAATAAGGATCATGAGTAACATTGAATTTTTACAACTCTATTGGTGGTTTATTATTTCTCTTCTCGGAGGAATTTTGGTTTTCTTACTATTTGTACAAGGAGGACAAAGTTTACTGTTCAGTTTCGGGAAAAACAAAGAATTAAGTAGCCTGCTGGTATCTTCCCTGTCGAAAAAATGGGAATTAACCTTTACTACTTTAGTTACATTCGGTGGAGCCTTATTTGCATCATTCCCACTTTTTTATTCCACAAGCTTCGGAGGTGCCTACGCATTGTGGATGCTGATTCTTTTCAGTTTTGTACTACAAGCCGTTTCTTATGAATTTCTTTCCAAAAAGGGAAATTTATTCGGAGAGGCCACCTACAAACTCTTCTTATTCATCAATGGATTATTCGGAACTGTCCTCCTTGGAGTTGCAGTATCCATGTTTTTTACCGGAGGAGAATTTTCCATTAATAAAAGTAATATTTCAAACATTTTACGACCTGTTATTTCTTCCTGGGACAATCCTTTACATGGATTAGAAGTTATTTTGGATTACCGCAACTTGATATTAGGTTTTGCCATATTTTTTCTTTCCCGTTCCTTAGGATGCCTGTATTTCATTAACAATATCAATCATACAGAGATCGACCGCCATGCACGCAAATTGTTACTGGTCAACGGAAGTTTTTTTGTGGTACTTTTTCTTACTTATCTAACCTATTTATTACTTTCTTCCGGATATACTGAAACCGAACAAGGAACTTTCATTTCCGAATCTTTCAAATATTTGAATAACTTAATAGCAATTCCTTGGCTACCAATCATTTTAGTATCCGGAGTATTATTAGTCTTATACGGATTTATACGAACAATATTACAACAACATTTTAATAAAGGCATTTGGTATGCAGGAGTCGGAGTCATCCTCACCGTTTTGAGTTTATTATTAACTGCCGGAATAAATAAAACTGCATATTTCCCTTCTATCAGTGACATGCAAAGTTCTCTTTCCATATCCAACAGTAGTTCGGGAATATTCACTCTGCAAGTTATGTCGGTCGTTTCTCTTCTCATTCCTTTTGTGATTGCCTATATTTGGTATGCCTGGAAAGCATTAAAATAACTTAGTGTTCAACATAAATATGATTCGTTTATTTTCATCCATATTTCTATCTTGCTTATTTCCCCTATCCTCTCTTGTGGAAGCTCAGATACAAGTAAGTTCCTCTCCCCAAGGGCAATTTCCTGCATATATTGATAATGGAGATACCATTGCAATTGTCGGGGTTAGGGAAATAATTATTTTTCCTCCGCAAATTTTTAAAGAT
>JAVBMM010000014.1:0-17385 GCA_031552425.1 Bacteroidales bacterium
GGAATAAATAAAATAATAATCTAATTTTTCATGACCGGAGGAGTTGATTGCTTCTATCAATTTGCAGGATTTTTTTAATCCAAGGGTCATAAATGCAGTGGCATATGCATCAGCAGTCATACAGTTTTGAGTAATAATGCTAGCACTTAATATATCACTTTGTACAGGATACCCAGAATGAGGGTCGATAGTATGGGCATATTTTTTTCCATCTTTGATGTAAAAGTTACGATAATTTCCAGAAGTGGCAATACTCTTATCACATAAATTGATTATTGTTTGTTGTTGAGACACCAATCCTGTTTTGTCATCAATGGGTTGAGAGATTTCTATTTTCCAACAATCACCATTAGGGTTTTTTCCTTTTGCACGGATTTCTCCTCCGATTTCAATCATGTAATTTTTTATCGTGTAGCTATCTAATAGTTCTGCAATTACATCACACGCATAACCTTTTGCTATAGCAGAACAATTCAATTGAACACGAGGATCGTCTTTTTTGACCTTTCCATTTTTTAAATGTATTTTATTATATCCTACAAACTCTTTTAAACTATCTATTAATTCAGTATGAATACTATCTGGTTTCCGGAATCCGAATCCCCAGAAATTAACCAATGGAGCACAAGTTATATCAAATGCTCCATTAGTTTCGATGGAAACATCTTTCGCTTTGTTGAAAACATGAGAGAAGAAGGAGTCTATCGATACATCTTTATTTTGATTGACCATGCTGATGATAGATGTACTGTCAAATGGATTTAAGGAGGAATTAAAATCATTCAATGTTGAGAATATTTCATCTGCCAAAGATTCATTGTATTCGTATTTTATATGATAGTCTGTGTGGAATATTTCCCCTTGGGATAATCGATATGAAACATTATTGATACATCCGCATTGACAAGTTATAAGTATAAATATAGGAGTTAAATATTTGAATGTTAATTTTTTGTGTTTTTTTTGACTTCTATTTGGCATATAATTTGTATAATTTTACTAACGTGCAAAGTTACAGGAATTTTTCACATCACCATAAATAGTTTCTATTCATAAAAATGAGAAGAAAAATACTATGAGTTTGTTCCAGACTTTAAGTATATATAAAGTTGAACAAGATATTACATCATTGGATCAACTTGTTGATTTGCTAAGAATACAAAGTGAAGGCAAATATCTTGTAATTAATGGAAAATCACATAAAGCTCAAGATAAAAATATTATTGTTGTTGGGAAAAATAGTCGACAAGGAATGCTTATCACTTTAGATCCCTACGAAGAAGGACGACAATGTGCAATTATCTATACAGCCCCATATACTCCAAATTCTATATTGAATTGGTTTTTACATAATGTTAAAATATTTAATCTTTTCTTTTCTCGTAATATTTGGGGACATTCTCAAATAATGCAAGCTGATATCCAAAAAATAATACTTACTCACTTGAAAGCTAAGTGGATAGATGCTCGTTATGGGATCTCCATGAAATTGTTAACAAGTAAATGTTGATGTAGAAAAAAATTAATTTCTACAAATAAAACAAGAAAACTTTTTTTGTTTCAAAAGTTTTCTTTTCCTTTGCAGCCAATTATAAAAAATATTTTTCTTTTTCATATGTCTATACAAGTATGGAACTAAAAGAAAGGATTGTTGAAGAAGCATCCGGTCTGTTTTTTACTAAAGGTATAAAAAGTATCACGATGTCAGATATAGCTAACCACATGGGTATATCGAAGCGTACTTTGTACGAAGTTTTCAAAGATAAAGAAGCGTTACTTGAAGAATGTTTGGTTAGAAATATGGAGCGCGGAAATATGGAGATGAGAGAATTGATTAATGAATCAGATAATGTAATTGATGCTATGATGCGTATTTATGCTAAACATTTAAATAATATGCATAAGATAAATAAGTCAACTATACATGATTTGAAAAAATACCATCCTCGCTTGTATAAAAGTATCGAATGTAAACAAAAAGAAGATACAAACAATTTTTACCCATTATTTAAAAAAGGTGTAGAACAAGGTTTGTTAAGAGATGATGTAAATTTTGAAATACTAATGTGGTTACTTAAAGCTCAATTCAAAATGTTGATGGAAGGTGAATTTATTCCTTTAGATAAATATCCGATAGAAGATTTTGTATCAGCTATTATCTTGAATTTTACGAGGGGAATAGCCACAACAGAGGGAGATAAATTAATAGATGAAATGATCAAAAAAGTGGACATTAAACGTCCAACTTTTAATTAATAATTGAAAATAATTAAACAAGAGTGATAGGTATGAAAAAGAATTTAGGCAAAAAAATGTTATCAGGCTTATTATTTTTGTGTATTCCTTTTTTAGGAATGGCACAAGATACTCTGCCGGTATTAAAGCTTACATTAGACAGAGCTATTGAAATAGCCATGAGTGAAAATCCTACAGTTAACATTGCCAATTTAGATATCCAAAAGAAGAAGTATGCAAAAAAAGGGGCACAATCATCTTTATATCCTCAGATTGACGCTATTGGGCAGTATACACGTACACTTAAAAAACAAATGATGTACATGGATGGAGCATTTGATGTTGGTGCAATGATGGGTGATGCATTTACTCCTATAATTACAGGAACAGATCAGACCCTTGTGGATAATGTACCAGGATATACCAGTGGAGAACTGTATCAAAATATAAAAGATGCGACTCCGACACCGACTCCTTCTTCATCAGAAGAGGGTATTTCTGTTGGACGTGATAATAATTGGACTGCTGGATTTAATCTTAACTGGCCGGTTGTAATGCCAACACTTTGGAAAAGTCTTCAAATTTCTAGTTTAGATGTGGAATTAGCTGTTGAATCTGCTCGTTCTTCGAGAGTTAATATGTCTAATGATGTCAAAAAAACATATTATGGAGTTCTACTTGCACAAGATTCTTATAATGTTTTAAAAGAAAGCTATGATAATTCTGTATTGAACTATAATGACATAAAAAACAAATATGATCAGGGATTAGTTGCAGAATTTGATTTAATTCGGGCAGATGTACGAGTGAAAAATGTTAAGCCTAATGTAATTCAAGCACAAAATGCTTTGAATTTGTCTGTACTATCATTAAAGGCATTGATGGGAATTGATATGGATCAGAAAATACAAATACAAGGAAGCTTAAAAGATTATGAAGAAGTTTTATATGGCGAGATGATTAGTGCAGACACTTCATTAGCTAACAACTCTGATCTGAAACAATTTGATATACAAACAGAGCAATTGCAAAAAACTTTAGAATTATATAAAGCTCAGTATTGGCCAACAGTATCTATGTCAGGTTCTTATGTATATATGTCGATGAATAATGATTTTCGTTTTTCAGATTACAAATGGAACCCATATTCTACACTTGGCTTGACAGTTTCTATTCCAATTTTTAGTGGATTTAGAAAACAATCGGAAATAAGACAGACCAAAGTTGCGTTGGAACAAATGAAATGGCAACGGGAAGATATTGTTCGTAATTTAACATTATCTGTAAAAAACAGTGTGAGTAGCATGACAAATTACGTAGAACAAGTTTTTTCTACACGGGATGCTGTTAAACAATCCCAAAAAGGATATGAGATTTCTCAAAAATTATATGATACAGGTATGGGAACATTATTGGAATTAAATGATTCACAGTTAGCTCATACACAGGCAAGCTTGGCTTATAATCAAGCTATATATAATTATATGTCAGCTAAAGCTGATTTAGCAAAAACGTTGGGGTTAGAATAAAACAATAAAAATAACAATTGATAAAATATGAAAACAAAACAATTATTCGGTTTATTAATTTTTTTAAGCATTGGTATTTTCATTTCTTGTGGAGGAAAAAAAGGATCTGAAAAAGGAACTCAAGACGAAAAAGTAAAGGTAACTACCACAATTGCACAATTGATGTCAGTAGAGAAATTATCTACCTATACGGCAAGTGTTAAAGCAGATGTAATTAACCAAATTACTCCGGCTATTCCAGGTCGTATAGAAAAGATATTTGTAGAAGTAGGTGATCGTGTTTCAAAAGGTCAAATATTGGTACAAATGGATGCTTCTAACCTGAAACAGCAAAATGTACAATTAGAAAATCTGAAAAGAGATTATGCTCGTTACGAAGAGTTGTTGAAAGTTGGAGGTATTGCACAACAACAAGTTGACCAAATTAAAACACAAATTGATGTTTTAAACACAGCTATCAACAATCTGGAAGAAAATACTCGTTTAAAAAGTCCTATCAATGGAATTGTTACAGATAGGAACTATGATAATGGTGATGTTTATGCTCAAAAACCTATTTTAACAGTACAACAATTAAATCCGTTAAAAGCGCTTATTAATGTTTCAGAATCCAACTTTACAAATGTAAAAGTAGGAATGCCTGTTGATATTCAATTGGATGTGTATGGAGATGAGATTTTTACCGGGAAAGTTAGTTTGATATATCCTACCATTGATGCATCGACTCACACTTTTGGAGTAGAAGTTGCAATTAACAATTCAAGTATGCGTGTGCGTCCGGGAATGTATGCCCGCGTAACGTTAAACTTTGGTACAGGAAAAAGTATTGTTGTTCCTGATTTAACAGTTCAAAAACAAGCTGGTTCTAATGATAAATATGTATTTACAGTGGAAAATGGCGTTGCTAAATATCATAAAGTGGAGCTGGGACAACGGTTGGGAGATAATTATGAAATCCTTTCCGGATTGAGATCTGGAGATGTGCTTGTTACAGCTGGACAAACCCGCTTGATCGATGGAGCCAAAGTGGAAGAAGTTAAGAATTAAAAATGAAAAGTGGTCAATCGACTTGGTAGTTTCATCTTTAATTCATGTATTCAACTCTTAATTTTTAATTCTTAATTTTCAAAGTATGTCATTATATTCAACTGCAGTCAAAAAACCGGTTACTACTGCTCTTATTTTTGTAGGAGTACTGATCCTTGGTTTATTTTCATATTCCAGATTGGCGGTAGACTTGTTTCCTGATATAGAAACAAATCAATTAACCGTTATTACAGCATATGCAGGAGCAAGTGCTTCTGATATTGAAACAAATGTTACGCGTCCGATTGAAGATGTGTTGAACACTTGTGAAAACTTGAAAAAATTGACTTCTCAGTCAAAAGATAATATGTCACTTGTGACATTGGAATTTAATTACGGAACTGATATAAATACAGCTACTAATGATGTCAGAGATAAGCTTGATATGGTGAAATCTCAGCTTCCGGAAGAAATCAGTAATCCGATTATTTTCAAGTTTAGCATGGACATGATCCCTGTTGTTATCTATTCTGCAACAGCGAAAGAAAGTGTCAATTCTTTGTATAAAATTTTGGATGAAAAAGTAGCAAACCCTTTGAATCGCGTAAGTGGTGTTGGGGCTGTCACTGTAGCTGGAGCTCCTCAACGGCAGGTGCAAGTCAACGTATCTCCTGAAAAATTAGAGGCATACCAACTTACAGTAGAACAAATAGCTAATGTGATTCAAACAGAAAACCTGAATGTGCCGGCGGGTAGTTTTGATATTGGAACTGAAACCTACACTTTGCGTATTGAGGGAGAATTCAAAGAAAGTAATCAATTATTAGGTATCGTTATTGGGAGTCGGGAAGGTAAAAATATTTATCTTAAAGATGTAGCAACAATTAATGATACTATTCAGTCACGTATTCAGGAAACATACACTAATGGGGTGAAAGGGGCTACTATTGTTGTACAAAAACAATCAGGAGCAAATACGGTATCAATTGCTAAAATAGTGAACGAGAAAATACCCGAATTGCAAAAAACACTTCCTCCGGATGTGCAATTGTCATTAATAATGGACACTTCCACATTTATTGAGGATTCAGTGCATAATTTAACGGAAACCATAATATTAGCTATTATTTTTGTGGTATTCGTAGTGTTGTTTTTCCTTGGAAGATGGCGAGCTACATTTATTGTTATCATTGCTATCCCTATTTCATTGATTGCATCTTTTATTTATTTGATGGCTACAGGAGGAACGCTGAATATTATTTCACTTTCATCCATATCCATTGCTATTGGTATGGTAGTAGATGATGCGATTGTTGTATTGGAAAATATTACTACACACATTGAAAGAGGAAGTACTCCAAAAGAAGCGGCTGTTTATGGAACTAATGAAGTGGGCGTTGCTGTTATGGCGTCAACATTGACTATCGTTGCTGTATTTTTTCCGTTAACCATGACAACAGGATTAGCCGGAGTGATGTTTGGACAATTGGGATGGATGGTAACTATCATGATTATTGTTTCAGTTATTGTAGCATTATCATTGACTCCAATGCTTTGTTCTCAGATGTTAAGACTGACCAATACGCAAGGAAAAATATTTGATAGATTATATGCACCCATTCAAAGAAGCTTGGACAAATTAGATATTTTTTACGCTAAAATTGTTAATTGGGCTGTAAGGAACCGGTGGAAAACATTATTGATCTGCCTTTCAACATTTATTATCACCATGGTAATTGCTGTATTTGTCATTAAATTCGATTTTATGCCGGCGTCCGACAACAGCATGATTCAAGTGGAGGCTTACCTTCCTACGGGTACTCGAATGGAGGTTGCGAGAACTACAGCAATGAAAATAGATCAAATTGTAAAAGATAAATATCCGGAAATAAGGGTAAGTTCTTTTTCTGTAGGTCAAGCTGACGAAAATAATACATGGGCAGCTATGCAATCAAATGCTACTAATTTGATTAGTTATCGGTTAAGATGTGTTGATTTAAATCAGCGTAAACGGACGATATATAATATTTCTGATGAACTTAGGAAAGATTTGGGGAATATGCCGGAACTTTATAAATTCAAAGTAACCCCTGGAGGTAGCGGAGGTATGATGGGAACAGGAGCTAGCACCGTAGATGTTGAAATTTATGGTTATGATTTGGCGACCACCGATCGTATTGCTGATGAATTGAAACATCGCCTGGCCAATGTAAAGGGATTACGAGATCTTATTATTAGTCGCCAAGATTATCGTACAGAATATCAAATCGATTTTGACCGGGAAAAATTAGCAGAAAATGGATTGAATTCTGCCACTGTTGCTAACTTTGTACGTAATCGTATTAATGGTTTGATTACTTCCAAATATCGGGAAGATGGCGATGAGTATGATATTGTTGTTCAGTATGCCGAAAAATATCGTCAATCTATTGAAACCATTGAAGATATTACTGTTTATAATAATGCAGGAATTCCTATAAAAATTAAGGAACTAGGAAAAGTCGTGGAAAAATCTTCTCTTCCTCAAATAGACAGGGAAAATCGTCAACGAGTAAATAAAGTACAAGGTTCTCTTTATAAAGTTCCTTTGAGTGTGGTAGTTGATGATATAAATAAAATTATTTCCCAAATGCAAAAAGAAGGAAAAATTCCTTCGGAAATTGGTATTAAAATCGGAGGTTCTAATGAGGATCAACAGGATACAAATAGTGACCTGGGATTATTGATGATCCTTTGTATATTGTTGGTATATATTGTGATGGCAGCGCAATTCGAATCTCTAACCTACCCGTTTATTATTGTATTATCACTGTTATTTGGTTTATCGGGAGTATTGATAGCTTTGATGTTGACCGGACAACCTATTAGTTTGATGGCGATGATAGGATTGGTGATGTTGATTGGTATTGTGGTGAAAAATGGTATTGTGTTGATCGATTATATCAATTTGAACAGGGAACGTGGTATGTTGATTGATAAAGCAGTTATTTCTGCAGGAAAATCCAGGTTACGTCCGATTTTGATGACTACGGCTACTACTGTACTTGGTATGATTCCGTTAGCTCTTCCGCGAGGAGCAGGTTCGGAAATGTGGCAACCGATGGGTATTGCCATTGTAGGAGGCTTGACATTTTCGACAATACTTACACTTATTTATGTTCCATCACTTTATTCCATATTTGGAGCTAATGGTGTGGCAAGGAAAAGAAAGAAACTTAGAAAAATATATAAA
The DNA here is from genome assembly GCA_031552425.1 of Bacteroidales bacterium. GTDB lineage: Bacteria > Bacteroidota > Bacteroidia > Bacteroidales > Azobacteroidaceae > JAISFI01. The sequence goes on from JAVBMM010000014.1 coordinate 8,023, forward strand.
AAATGATGACTTAAGAGTTAAGAATTAGTTGCAAAACATAAACTAGCTTTTAATTTTTAACTCTTAATTTTTAATTCTTAAAATATGAAGGCAGTATTTATTCCGTTCAATCAAGCATACATAGATCGTATTCTTGAAATATTTGATGAATTGATGGTGCGTGGATTTACACAATGGGATTCTGTATTAGGTCGAGGAAGTAAAAAAGGTGAACCACATTATGGATCACATGCCTGGCCGACATTGAATTCAGCAATTATTACCATCGTCGAAGATGAAAAAGTAGATAAACTTCTTGAAGCATTGCATAAACTTGATATGCAGACTGAAGCACAAGGATTGCATGCCTATGTTTGGAATGTGGAGAAAAGTATATAAATGGAGATTATAACTGTTCTTGGTCCCACAGCTTCCGGAAAAACTTCTTTTGCTGCAACTTTAGCTGCGATGTTTAATACGGAAATCATTTCGGCGGATAGCAGACAGGTCTATCGAGGAATGACCATGGGTACAGGAAAGGATTTGGAAGACTATTTTGTAGATGGTAAACAAATACCTTACCATTTAATAGACGTCTGCGAACCAGGATATAAGTATAATCTTTTTGAATACCAACATGATTTTTATAAGGCTTTCGACAATATCAAAAGTCGTGGAAAAACGCCTATATTGTGCGGAGGAACAGGACTTTACATTGAATCTGTTTTAAAAGGTTACAAATTATTGGATGTACCCGAAAATCAAGATTTAAGAGAAGAGTTGAAAAGTAAAACTCTCGAAGAATTAGCTGTTATCTTATCTTCATATAAAACTTTACATAATAAAACGGATATAGATTCTATTCGCAGGGCTATCCGGGCTATTGAAATTGAAGAATACTATCTTACAAAAGATCCTGGAATTAATGAATATAGTCCTTTGGATAGTTTAATTATTGGTTTGGATATTGATCGGGAATTGAGGCGTAAAAAGATAACTGATCGTTTAAAAAAACGATTGGATGAAGGAATGTTGGATGAAGTCCGTATGCTTTTAAATCAAGGTCTCTCTCCTGAAGATTTAATGTATTATGGCTTGGAATATAAATTTCTGACTTTACATGTGATAGGGAAAATCACATATAATGAAATGTTCATCCAATTGGAGACAGCGATTCATCAGTTTGCGAAACGGCAGATGACCTGGTTTAGAGGAATGGAAAGAAGAGGCTTTTACATTCACTGGATAGATTCAACACTTCCTACAGAAGAAAAAATCAGTCGTGTTTTGAGTTTGATGTAGCATGTTGATGAATGCTCAAACTAATTTTTTTATAAATATCTCTTTGGATTTTTTCGTCAAGCAATTGTAAATGAGATTGCATAACTTTTTTGTCATAACGTATGGCTGGTCCTGTTTGTGCATCTTTGGGAGGAATGATTTTTACTTTTTCTAGGGTTTCTTCAATCAAAGGGAGCAATAGTGACCAATCAATACCTTGTTTTTCAAGTATGTCAGCGGCTAGAGTATACATATGATTGGTAAAATTACACGCAAAAACAGCCGATAAGTGGATGTGTTTTCTGGATACCGAAGATATAAAATTCACTTTTTTTGAGAGTTTTTCAGCCACGCTGTAAAGTAGCTGCTCATCATTTGGATTGTAACTTTCTAATAAAATTGGAATTTGTTCAAAAGATAAAGCCTTGTTTTTACTAAAGGTCTGTAACGGATAAAAAACGCCATATCGTTGAACGTATCCTGTAAAAATATCCATAGGGACACTTCCTGCAGTGTGTACATATAGGCCTTGTCCTAAAGGCATTTTTTTTAATATTGATTCAATGGCAGAATCTTTAACTGAAAAAATAAGGAGATCAGCCTCTGTTGTGATTTTTTTTATATCGGTAACATAAGAAGTATGTAAACGATCAGCAAGTAGAGAGGCTGAAACTTTTGTTCTGCTGTAGATCTGAACAATATTGAAATTTTTCCGGTATAAAGCAAGTCCCAATTGGGTCGCTACATTTCCTGATCCGATTAATACGATTTTCATTTTCTTAGAACTAATATGAGTAATATCGTTCCTATGATAATCATCATTACAGGCCAAAAGTAGACTGAATATGTCGGTAAATAATTGTCAATTAAATAATTGAACCTTAATATAATTCCGATGAGTAATAGTATAAAACCCAGCGTTTTTTCTTTTTTTGCACAAAGGAAGATAGTCCCTACATATATAAAATAGTTTCGCCAATCCATGACATATTGTTCTATATGTAAGGAACGAAATAATCCTAAAATATTTAATAAGAACAAAAATCCGAAAAAGATAAGACTTAAACCATAAGCTAATTTGTCTCCCGATTTATTTCCCCTGGCTCTCATTTTCTCTTATTTTAAAGTTTTCAATATGTATTTTCTCCCATTGAAGATTTTCTTCATTAAAAGGGCTTTTTTCTTGTGCTTTATGTCCGATAGCTATAATTGACAGCACTTCCATCTGATATGGAATATTTAAAATGTCACGGACATTTTGTTCTGCACTTTTACCGTCTTCATCCGTTCGGCAACGGATTTGCACCCAACAACTTCCTAATCCCATATCTTCAGCTTGTAATTGAATGAAAGTAGATACGATGGAAGCGTCTTCTATCCAAACATCACTTTTTAGCGGATCGGCAATAACAACGATAGCCAATACACTATCTGCAATGAGAGAACCTCCGTGAGTTTTAGCTTTCGACAATTTTTGTAATGTTTCTTTATTCTCTACCAATATAAATTGCCAAGGATTACTACTTTTAGAGGCAGGAGACATTAAAGCCGCTTTCATCAATAATTCTACTTCTTCAGGAGTAAGTAATTGATCAGTAAATTTTCGGATGCTTCGGCGTTTCTTGATTAAATCGAAAAAACTTTTCATAATTTTTTATCTGTTTTTGTGCAAAGGTAATGAAAAAAAATCCTCTTATTTCTAATAAAATGAATATTTTCCCGTTCTAAAGCTAACCATTATCAAGTGGATTTTCTCTTTTAATTTTATGCATGAAAGAAATACCGGTAGCTATCTGGTTTTAACTGTTAATTTTTTATGAAACATCAGGCGCTTGTAACGCTGATACTATTTTTATTTTCGATTTCGGTTTTTTCACAGAAAGTGAAAATTTCCGGAATTGTAACCGATACTGACGGTCAGCCTTTGGAATTAGCTTCTGCTCAGGTATCCGGTACTGCTAATTTGGCAATGACTAATGAAAAAGGATATTTTTCTTTATTGGTTAATTCAGGAGATTCTTGTGTGATTGTATTTTCGTGTTTAGGATATAATAAAACCAAAAAGTTCATAGCTTCTCCTGCAGAAGGAATGCATTTTTCTGTGATAATGCGGCATATGTCTATTGAATTAGGAGAGGCAGTTGTTAGAGCACAACGTATCCAAACCAATACCATGGAAAAAATTGATGTTGGAAAAGTTAAGTTAATAGCAGATGCTTCAGGAGGAAATATAGAATCTATCATTGCTACACAGGCAGGGGTTTCTTCTAATAACGAATTGAGTTCACAATATTCTGTTCGAGGAGGGAACTATGATGAAAATATTGTATATGTTAATGAAATAGAAGTCTATAGGCCTTTGTTGATCCGCAGTGGACAACAAGAAGGATTAAGTTTTATTAATCCTGATCTTACGGGAGAAGTTCGTTTTTCTTCCGGAGGATTTGAACCTCGTTATGGAGATAAAATGTCTTCTGTGTTAGATATTACATATAAAAAACCGGAAGAATTAGAAGGATCTGTCATGTTGAGTTTGATGGGTGCGGGGGCATATATAGGAAGTTCAACCGGAAAATTCAAGCAAATCACCGGGGTGAGATTCAAGAAAAATACTATTTTACTCGGAACATTAGATACCAAAGGAGAATATGACCCTACATTTGTAGATGTACAAAGTTATATGACTTATTCTTTTTCAAAAAAGTTAGAATGGAATTTCTTGGGAAATTTTTCTAAAAATACTTATAACTTTACTCCTGTTACAAGAAATACTTCTTATGGAACGTTGGAAGCCGCCAAGAATTTTACAGTTTATTTTGATGGGAGAGAGGCTGATAATTTTGAAACGCTTTTTGGATCTACAGGAATTACTTCCCGTCCGACAAATAACATGGAATTGACCCTTCAACTTTCTGCTTTCCAGTCAAAAGAAGAAGAAACTTATGATATTTCAGGAGAATATTGGTTGAGCGATGTGGTTTCTGAAGAAGAAAAGGTATTAATTGGAACAGGAAAATACCATGAACATGCACGTAATCGCCTGAAATCAGATGTCATTGATTTAACTCATACCGGATTGCAAAAATTCGACCAACATGCTTTGAGATGGGGATTGGGTTATAGGCATGAACGTGTTAAAGACCGGATCAAGGAATGGGAAATGCGAGACTCTGCCGGATATTCGCTTCCTTATGACGGAGTTAATGTTAATGTGGTTAATAATTTATATTCACAAAATGATTTGTCTTCTAATCGTATATCAGCATACATTCAGGATACTTACAAATTCAGGATACATTATGGGCTTTTTTCTTTAACGGCCGGAATCAGGGGCAGCTATTGGGATTATAACAAAGAATTAATAATAAGTCCTCGAGCTTCTATTGGTTTTGTACCTTCTTTTGATCAACGTTTCACATTCCGTTTTTCTACCGGATTGTATTACCAGGCTCCGTTTTACAAAGAATTCAGAATGACAGAAACAGATGAATATGGAAATTCGGATATAGTCCTCAATCCGGATATTCGTTCTCAACGTTCCATCCATTTTGTGCTGGGAGGGGATTATTCTTTTTATGCCATTAGTCGTCCTTTTAAGTTTACAGCAGAAGCATACTATAAGAAATTAGACGATTTAGTTCCTTATACCGTAGATAATGTAAAGGTAAGATATTATGGAAAAAATATATCTTCCGGATATGCGACAGGGTTAGATATGAAAATATTTGGGGAATTTGTTCCCGGTACAGATTCTTGGCTTTGTTTTTCTTTAATGAAAGCAGAACAAGATATAGAAGGGGTTAAAGTGCCACTTCCTACCGATCAACGTTATAGTATTTCTTTATTTTTTACCGATTATTTTCCCCGGTACAAAAAAATACGTTTGAATTTGAGGGCTATTTGGTCGGATGGATTGCCTTTTTCTGCTCCCGGAAAAGGATATGAATCCGGGTATTTTGTGTCTTCAGGTTACCGCCGGATTGATGTGGGACTGACCTACCAATTATCTCGTAATGAAGATAATTTTATGAAACATGGAGTTTTCCGTTATCTGAAAAATATTTATTTGGGAGTGGACTGTTTCAATTTGTTTGATATCAAGAATGTTAATTCCTATTATTGGGTAACGGATATCAATAATGTACAATATGCAGTTCCTAATTATCTTACAGGTAGACAATTAAATGCTAAGATAGTTGTTGAATTTTAGTACCACTGCATGGAATCCCTGTAATTGCTGCTTTGATCGTATTTCAAATCGTGTAACAGAGAAGAATTGACGGATATGGTAAAGTTGTATGATTTATAAGGACCAATAGGGATGAATCCGGCAGTCATAGACCAACAATGTAGGTTTCTGGAGAGATTACAGTTCATATAAACCAATTTTTTTGAGTCAAAATCATAGCTGGTTGAAAAGTTAAAATTCCATCCCGGAGTAGGAGTTATATTTCCTGAAAATCCTAGGTTTTGCGTAACTTCATAGGGATATTCTCTTTTCTCAGAATTAAATTTATCTCTTCCGGCATAATTGATTTGAACGCCATAATTAAAAGATAAGCTCCATGGAATTTTAGTTTTTAGGTAACCATCTTTATCATATTCTCCCGTTTCTTCTTTTTTTGCCCTTAAACTTCCTTTCTTTTCAGGAACCTCTTCATTATTTGATGTTGTAGTCGCCGGATTTTCGGCAGGAGGAATATTTGATAAAGAACCCCCTTGTCCGGTTATAACTTTCCATAAGTTACTGAGTGATCCATTATTGAATGTGTAAGCTATAGAAGTTCCTGTGCTTTTTAAACGGGCAAATCCTTTGCCATCTTCCCAACGCATCACATCTTGTTTAATACCATTTGCGTTGTATGTGTAAGGGTCTAATGTGGCATTGATGTTAAATGTGAAAGATTTGCTTAGTTTTAGTCTTATAGCTAAAGAAAAATCGCTCCAGTTCATGGAATCTGCCATTAGATTATAACTTCCTCCCAATGTTAAATTATCAATTAAAGATATTTTTTTCATTCCGGTAGAATCGGAATCAGATTTGATTTTCATTTCCAGATTATTTTGGAAACTAAAATTTAAGAATCCGCTTTTTCCTCTTCTTGGAGCATCCTGATATGGAGTATACCAAGTACTTCTCATTTCCCCTTGGTCATCCAAATAAAAAACTTCCTTCCAATAACCATATGCTGAAGTTCCAAAATCAGGGCTTGCACTAAGACCCACAGAAGGTGTAAACATATGGCGAATCATATTGACTTTATCACCGAAAAACTTCCAAGGCTTGTAAAATCCATAAAGTTTGGTGTTTAATCCCAAAGCTACACTGTAATCATAAACTCGGTTAAAACCCCAAATGGTATCTGTAGGAACTAATCTTTTCTGGGTAGTATTGTAATCTTTCATTATCCGGTGTGTGTACCATCTTTCTTTATAACTTACCGATGGAGTCACATTGAGATATTTGAAGACGTTAAAAGTCGCACTGATCGGAACATTATGCACCATACTGTTATTCCAATCTTTGATTAAATTAGATTTGAAAAGTTGATCTTCTTTAGTATGGATATTATTTTGCAGCACACCGTTGTATGTAAGTGATATTTTTTCATACCAACGCTCATTTCCCATAGCTTGCTTCTTTCTAAAGGGAAATACGGTAGACATGTTGATACTTAAGTTGGGTAATGTTACTGATACGGTAGAGTCCTTTGTACTTTGCGAAGCCTGAATATTGGCTGATAATGTCCACGGATTATCAGGGAAACGTTGCGTGTAGTTTATGCTTGACGCTTTTGTATTAGTGGTATAACTCGTAGCATTGTACATGCTGGAAGTTTGGTTTCTATCATATGAACTTGAAGAAAAATTGACACTTGCCGATAAAACTTGGTATGGATTTGCCTTCGGATCTTGAGAGTGGTTCCAGGTTAATTTGAAATCTGTTGATTTACTATAGTCAATACCTTTGTCTCCTGTAATAGTTGTTAGATATCCCAAATTGAAACTTCCGGTATATTTATATCTTTTTTTGTATGATGAACGGGCAGCTACACCCCAAGAACCTTTTGTATATATTTCTCCTGTTAGTGCCAAGTCAATATAATCGTTGAAAGCAAAATAATATCCACCATCCCGTAAGTAAAATCCCCGAGTCATTTCGTCTCCGTACGAAGGCATTAATATCCCTGAGGAATAGTGATCTGTAAATGGAAAAAATCCGAATGGGATAGCTAAAGGAAGAGGAACATCAGCAATAACCAGATATGCCGGTCCCGCCACAATATTTTTCCCTGTCCTGACTTTTGCTTTAGTTAGTTGTAAATAAAAATGAGGGTGGTCGTGATGATCGCAAGTAGTATATTTTCCTCCTACCATATATAAAATATCGTCAGACATCTTTTTTGTTCGTTCGGCAGTTATATAACCATCTCCTTGTTGTGTAATTACATCAGTGATATATCCTTTTTTCGATTTAAAATTGTATCGCATGGTTTTGGATTCATACTCAGATTCTCCTTCTTTGAATACAGGATATCCGAATTCTTTTCCTACAGAATCTAATCCGAATGAAGCGAAAACCAAACTGCTGTCCATATTCACTTTGATGTATTCCGCATCCAAGGTCATTGTTTGATATTTTACATTTCCCTCTCCGAACAGATATATCAAATTTTTACCTGTCATTACGATAGAATCTTTAGACTGGTAATCTACACGCGATTCTATTGCTGTTTTTTTCTTCTTGGAAACAGAATCCGGAGCAATTTTATTTTGTTGGGTTGTATCTTTCGGAATGTTACTGAAAGTTGTATCAGGTTTTGTTAAAGGAACATCTGAAATAGCAAAAACTCGGGCTTCAGAAAAGAAATAAATGCCCGAGATGCAAAATATAAAAAAAAATAGAAATAACTTTTTATAGACAGACATCCGAAATATCATTGAGAGCGCAAAGTTATACATTTTCGGGAAACAATGGTATGCCTTTCCCCTAAAAAGCGTAAATGGATATTTAGAAAGCTTGTTTAAACTTTTGGTTATATACCTTATAGAAAAAGATTGCAATATTGATCAAACTTATCGACTTGAGCTTGTCCATATTTTATCATACTTTTCCGTATTTTTTCTATAGACTTTTCTTCTTCAAGGTTTGTTTTGGAAAAAAACTTGTCTGCAAAACAAATCATTTGCTCTTCTACACTTTCTGGCATCATATTCCGGTGCGGCAAAGGTAGATTATTTTCAATGATATATTTAACATCAAATCCCATTCCTGTATGTCGTTCACAAACTAAAGCATGTTTTTTATAACCTTCCCGTTGTAATAAACTATTACCCAGGTACCCATGGCATAAATAAGGCTCTTCTCCAAAGCAATAAATCTCCGGGGCATAAGTCATAAAAATACCAATGTCATGTAACATTGCAGCTTCGTATATAAAATCAATGTCAGGAGACATTTCCGGATGATTGCGGGCTATATTAATTGCTTTTTCGGAGACAGACTGGCTGTGAGAAAGAAAAATACGATATAAATCCGTGTCTTTATCGTAATATTTGTCGATGATGTCAATAGGATTCATTGTTGTACATTATATTGCCGGTAAAGTTAAAAAATAATATCTTTGCATACAAAAATTCAATCTATGAAAAAATGCGTTTTATTATTAGTCTCATTGTTGAATGTAATTTGTATATATGCTTATTCTCCATTGCAAATAGGGGCGGAGCGTATGGATATATTACTTCCTTTATTGCAGAATAAACGTGTTGCTTTGGTAGTAAATCAAACTTCTGTATTAGGGGAATCGAAGGTACATTTGTTAGATACCTTACTCGTATTAAATATACATCCGGTTTGTATTTTTGCTCCGGAACATGGATTTAGAGGGGATACGGATGCAGGAAAAACAGTAGAAAACGGGAAAGATGTTCTTACAGGTATCCCAATTGTTTCTATATACGGAAAAACTAAAAAACCTCCAGTTTCATATCTTCAAGATATTGATGTTATAGTATTTGATATACAGGATGTTGGAGCTCGTTTTTATACTTATATAAGTACAATGCATTATGTGATGGAAGCATGTGCGTAAAACAATA
>JAVBMM010000114.1:0-31573 GCA_031552425.1 Bacteroidales bacterium
GACACAAAAAAAGGCCAGGAAAAATGTTTCCAAGCCCTTTTTCTCACAAGTTGATATACCTGTAGTATTACCGTAAAGATACGGTTTATGTGTTTTTATTTAACTTCTTCCGGCTTCCTTACCGGCGAACAGCTGTATGACATGATTGAGGTTGCAAATATAAGTACCGGGAATGATATTTTATTGTAGTTTTCCAACATCTTATTCCACTATTTCAACCAAATGTTCACTTCGTTCACGTTAGAGTCACAAAACTCCCAGTGAGGGGTACTTTGTGCGCAGTTTTTGTAATTTTTTACGAAAATAACAAGAGCCGCCTGATTTAACTTCGAACGGCTCTTTATTATTAGTTAATCTTTTTTACTTCAATTGGTCTTTTAATACCAGTTCTTCGGGTAATAAGAATCTTCCCGAATAAAGAGATAAATACGGGGGAACCGTTAATAAACGAATCGTTCCTCTGAATTTAGACAGACTCCAGACTTTTCCATCCATTCCTTGTGGAACAGGAACGGAAAAATATCCCATAACTTTTGTTAAATCAATTGTCTTTTTACCATTCGGATCAATGATAGAACCGGTGGTCGTATTGGCATAAAATCCTATTACCTTTGTGTTTTTGGGAACATAAAAGAAAAAATCACCTCTGGTTTCACCCTCATTTTCATTTTGGACAGGCATCATCATCCATGCTTTTTCCGGCCAATCTACTTGAGTTTGGTTATTGCCATCATTGATGGTAACCAAATGCAATCCTTTATATTTAGGACGAAGAATAGCTGTATGTTCATTCCCATCCGGCGGAAGGGAAATATCACTTTGAACCAATGTTTCAACCATTCCTTCATCGGAAGCTCCTCCGATTTGATAAAGGGAAATATTCACATTACCTCTGTCTCTGTATGCATTCAATAAACCTCCGGTCACTTTGATAGGGATTCCGGAAGGTTCTCCTTCAGACCAAACATAAAATTTCCGGTAATCACGGATATTTCCTATTGTTCCCGGTTTACTTTCTCCGGGTATTTTCACCGGGATTAATTTATTACTAAATTCAACAGTTTCAAAGTCCAACAAAGGATTTTGAGCTATCCCATTTTTAAGGATAGAAGGAATTTCCCCATAAGGAGGATCTATATTTTTCCAATCAAATGGAGGCAACTGTGACCTGATCGTACTCGGTGCATAACGAGGTTCTTTGTATATTCCGTGAGTATGCACCATACGGGTCTTTTTGATTGCAATGGAATGATTGATCAAGTCCATATATTTGTCAGCTGTCTTTCCATTTTCAAACAACAACATCAATTCGCACTCACGGGTATAAAGTACCAGGTTATTGATCCTTTTAATCATTTTTGAATCCAATGTTTTATTTTTTAATGCTTGATCTAAAGCCCTGTACATCCTCCCGACTAAGTCTGTACTCAAAGGGCGGCGCTTACTTCCATCTACCAAATTATAAAACACTTTCATATCCGGAGCGGCAGCACCAAAACATTTCGTTAAAAAGTCTTGCTTGAGTGATTCTAACTGATCGGCCTGTTTTACATTCCACATCATTTTGGCAGCTAAATAATAACCAAGACCATTTGCACCCCATTCGTCACCGGACTCGGCTGATAAATAGCGTGCTCCTTTGTTGTAAAAATCAGGAATACTTGTCCGAAGATATTCCAAACGGCTACCTGAAGAACCGCCGGGAATTTCAGGTGGCCAATTACCTAAACTGTAATATTCCCTGATTCCTACATGGGCTTTTTTCGCTTGCCAACCTGCAATAATATCGCTTAAATCTTGTCCCCACCTGATAAATTCTGTAGCTACACTGACTACCACATCCGGATGTACATCTATTTCCGGCGGAGCAGAGTGGAAATTATAAGCATACATCCCAATTCTTTTATTTTTGAAACGTTTGCTGACTGCTTCCGCTGCTTGATTAGCGAGAAAAACTGCCCGGGTGGAAGGTGTTCCCATCTTTGCACAAACATCACATTCACACCAGCCTCTTCTGTCACTGGGATCAGCGGAAAAACTCTCCAATTTCGGATTTTTCTCAAATTGCTTAACCACATAATTTACAAAAGTTTGTTGCAAACCGGGATTAGAAATACACAGTTTATCTGATGTCCGTTTCCCTTCATACAAGGCATAATATTCAGGATGTGCATCGAAAACAGATTTATTATCCTGCACAAACTTGGCATACATGTGTCTGGTGTTCAACATATAACCTATATTCCGGTTCATGGCGTCCCAAGAGTCATTATTTTTATATTCAGGCCAATAACCGAAAGTAGGCCAAATCCAACGGTGATAAAAATCAGGTGTTTCCCTGATATATCCGGAAAAAGATAAATCCGGATTTTCAGGAATGATTTCCCATTCTTCGGGAGCAAAGAAATAACGATAACCTAATTGTTCCAATAATTCGGAAACAGCATAAGTAACTCCTTGTGGTGTAGCTCCGATAAGATATATTCCCTGAGGATGGGATTTTATTTCATAACCTTGCCGTTCTCCCAAATCAGACATATTAAATACGGGATGAAAAGGAATCGAAGGAAAACTTTCCGGAGTGCCTAATGCAATACCGGTCTTCCCGTCTCCGGAAACAATCTCAAAGGTGGCACCGCTTATTTCTTTCAACAATTGCGACAAACGTTCTGCCTGCGAACGTAATTCGGATCCATTGATCACAATTTTTAATTTGCCTTTCCCTTGCTGACTGATAATTGTTTTTTCCGATGGCTTTCTCCAATGCTCTCCAGCCGAAACAGAATAGCAAAGGGAAAACAACAAGAACAATAAAACTGATTTACGCATAATCTTTATTTTTACGGAACAAATACTTTTTTAGTCTTATCCCCTGTTTTAACAATATATAATCCCGGATTTACAGGTATTTTCACTTGGTCATTGTATGTTCCGCAGACAATTGCCCGTCCGGTTAACAAATACACTGCATAATCCCATGAGCCCTGATTTTTAATAATTATTTGTTTTCTCTCGGCATATATAATACTTTCTTGTGCCGATAAAGAAGGAAGGGCTGTTCCATATTCACTTATCCCATTAGCGATGTAAGTATCTAATTCTTGTTTTGTAGGAGGAACTATGTTTTCCCAATTAAATGCAGGTAGTTGATCTCTGATAGCCGCCGGTGCATAACGAGGTTCCCTGTACATGGCGTATGAGTGTACCATTCTTGACCGTTTGGTGGAAATGATAAAATTCATTAATTGAGTATAGTTTCCGGTAGTTTGGTTTGCTTCAAACAACATTAACAGTTCACAGATTCTTGTGTAAATCGCCAGGTCATACAAACGGGCGGCAACCTTCTCTTCTGAAACAAGTTGTAATCCATTTTCTAAGAATTTATACATTCCTCCTATCAGCTTTTCACTTAAAGTGCCGGGGTTATTATACATCAATGTATAAAAATCTTTCATAGGTTCCGCGGCTCCTGCAAAACTCTTATTCAAAAAGTCCAAAAGCAATGGCTCCATATCTGTTTCAACATTCCACAACAGGTTACTTGCGATGTAATATCCCAAGCCATTGGGGCCCCAATCATCACTTGCTTCGGCAGACATATAACGGGCTTCTTTTTCCAGATAGTTAGGGATACTTTGAGTTAAATAATTGAAATCACTTCCCGAAGATCCTCCGGGTTTTACAGGGGGCCAATACCCTAAACTGTAATAATCACGAATCCCTATGGTAGCTTTTTTTGCTTTCCAACCCGATAAAATATCATCGTAACTCCATCCATCGCGGATAAAAGAAGTTGCTGCATTGACTACAATGATAGGATGTACATCTATGGAAGGTGGTGCACAATGATAACTGTACGCGTACATCCCTAGTTTCTTTCCTGAAAATTTGGCGGAAACAGCTTCTGCTGCAGTATTGGCAAGGAGTACGGCACGCGTAGAAATACTTCCTAATGCTGCACATTGAGAACATTCACACCATCCTGCACGATCACTGGGCTCAACAGAAAAACTTTCCAAAGTAGCATCATTTTCAAACTTACTTACCACATAATTTGCAAACAGTGTACGGAGATCAGGATTAGAAATACACAATTTATGAGAATTACGTACTCCTCCCGATAAAGCATAATACTCAGGGTGTCCGTTAAAAACACTGATGTTATCGCTGATAAATTTCTCATAAATGTGAGAGGTATTGAGTTTATAACCTACATTTCTATTCGTAGCATCCCAAACGGCATTATCTTTATATTCAGGCCAGAATCCCCAGGTTGGCCAGATATTCCGGCTAAAATAATCCGGAATCTCCCTCACATGTACTGCCAACTCAAGATTGGGATTGGAAGGAATGACTTCCCAGTTGGCGGGTGCGAAAAAAAAACGGTATTCCAATAATCTCAAAAATTCAGAGACCGCATAAGATACGGCTTGCGGAGTTGCTCCTATGATATACACGCCATTGCTGTGCGTTTTAATTTCATAACCTTGTTTCCCTCTTATATCTGATTTGGAAAATTTTGGTTTGAAAGGGATATCAGGGAAATCACTGGTTGTTCCGATAGCAATACCGGTTTTTCCATCTCCCAATGCAAAACTAAATGTTCCTCCGGAAATTTCTCCTAATACTCTAGTAAGCAACTGGGCTTCTTTCAGGAAAGTAGCAGAAGGGATAACGACTACTTGTTTTGCTTTTCCGTTTTCACTGATAATTACTTTATCAGACGTTTGTTTTGAATGCTCTCCGGTTTTACTGACTTGTCCGTTTTCCATTCCATAAATTTCTTTCAAAATCACATCAGCATATCTTTCTCCTAAAATCAACTGGCTTTCCCTGTCAAAGTGGGGGTCTTTAACATCTCCATTTAAAGGAGATAATCCTGATGCGGAAACACAAGCCGAATTATCTATAAAAGTGCTGATGGTGTTAATCATGGCATTGAAAGCAGAAGAATTATCTTCTCCTTCTGCAGTAATACGCCAGTAAGCTAACTCTCCGGCAACGAAAAACAAATTTTCATTGCCCAAATCAGCACGTAAATCTTTTACTAATTGTGTAAGATATCCGGGATATGTTAGTGCTCCTGAAGGACTACTATTCCCTTCTCCCTGGTGCCAGAGGATGGCTTTAAATTCTCCCCATTTCTGGGCTTCTTTCGCTCTTCTGATCGAAGATTTATACAAGGTATCTACGCTATTTTTCAACCAGGAGGAGATCCCCGTTGCTCCACGGGCATTAACTACCATTCCTATGGGATTAGTTGTTATTGTTTCCGCTGTCTTTTTGGCAAAAGCATAAGATGGGCTCATCCGCTGACTGGTATTGTCTTTCCTTACGGCAGAATGTTTGTTCATCGGATTACTCGCCGGTTCCCAATTACTTCCGGGAGTTAACAGAAAGGCATTATCAATAGGGTCATAATCTCCTTTTGATGCATCCAAATATCCCCGTCCTGCCATATTTGACTGCCCAATGCACAAAAACAAATCCAATTTCGGCATTACTTCAAAAGTTACCTTATATGTTTTAGTTTGTGATTCATCTCCGGAGGTGACAGTAACTAAAGCCGTCCTTTCTGTTTCAGAACCTTTGATATTGGTAGGGGGAGTAACTATAAACGTAGACTTTCTTCCGTGTGTAACAGCATTAACTGTTGGAATATTCTGATAACTGTATGGCAAGTATTGATGATAGGTTTCGTTATCCATTTTAAAAGTTTCCAAAGTAGCTCCGTCAATGGTAATAGTTGATAAACGAGGATCATTATCTGCCGGTAAACGGGTAAATAACACCTTATATATCAAGGTTTCCCCGGAAACATTATGTGTAACTTTAATTTGTGTTGTTCTTTCCGCAATACTCCCTGATAAATTAGTTGCTCTTGTATAAGAAAGTGAAGTGTTATTTTGAGCTACTGCTTCTATCAAAGGAAGAGCATTATCTGCCGTTTCAAAAGGTAATTCTACTTCATAGAAAAATGTTTGCGGATCGAATCCCGGCATTTGTACACCACCTTTCAACAAATTAGTCAGGACTAAACTTTCCGTATCTTTGAGTGAATAAACCAACATGGGGCGATTGGTATTTTCTTTTGTATGCCATTTGACAATAATAGAACTACCTCCCGATGTTTTTTGACTTACTGCTTCCAGTAAACCGAATGTGATAAAAGGATTGGATTGTGATGTGAGATATTGTTTGATTTCTTCCGTAATATCCCACTCATAATACCTGGATTCTGCAAGTGAAGTTTCCAATGTTTTTAAGATTCCCAAAGATGTGCCCAGCAAAGCTTTGTTGTCGGAATGCACCCCATCTTCCGTCCAATCTGTTTCACTCATATAATGTAAATCCAATGGATGTATATTGGGTTGCGCTGTTCCGATGGCAAAAATTCTCAATTTGACATCTTTCAACAAATCGGGATTTGTCATTCCCTGCAAATCAAAACGCAAATATGATTCCCTGCTATACATACGGGGAGGTACTCCTAAATATGTTTCCATCGTGGTAAGCATCCCATTGATATCGGTTCCCTGGTCTGCTCCTTTGATAAAAGTATCATCGGTAGGGTACAAAGTATTATCGAAAACAGGTTGTTCGTTAGTCTTCTTTACTAAAGAAATATCATCCAACAATAATGGTTTGGAATCATCCGTGGCATACATGAATGAAAAGTGCATGTTATATTTTCCCGCCGGAATGGTATAGGGGCATGTTAACTCTGTCCAATCACTATAATCTTTTGTATATGTCTCGGTGTCTCCTCCCATTGGTTTGAAAACAAAATTCGCCGAACCGGATACAGACCCGGGAGTAGTTCCTTCTTTGGTAAGGGTCACCCAACGCAAAAGTCCTTTACCTTTCACCCACACCTTAGCTATATATTCTCCCTCTTCCAGATCCATGGTTTCGGATCCAAAACGCCGGTGACTGGTTCCTGCCGTAATTTTGAGCGCATGACTTCCCGTTTTTCCATCGGCCACCCGGGTTGCGTAAGTAGAAGGAGATGAAGAACCTGCCACAAAATGGTCGGGTAATGGATTATAAGCTCCTCCTGTTTGTGACCAATCATCCATTGATCCGTTCACTACTAAATTAGTTTGGCTTCGCAAAACAAAAGTAACTCCTATCAATAATAGGAATATTAAGGACATCTTTTTCATGGTATTTTATGTTTTTTTATTATTTTTTCTTGATCGTATCTATCAGACCGGCAATTGAGTTAATTGCCCTATCCATATTAAAATATCCGCCATCTTTATCGCCTGAATACCAAGTATCAAAGATACCATGCTGTGCTTCATAGAGGGCTGTTTGAGATTTTTCCATAGCTTGGAGCGATAATTCCAAGTGTTGCAAACAAACATCTTTATTTGATTGATATTTATAAGCATATATTAGGTGATATACACAAGTGTTAAGGTAACTCATAAAATAGGCTTGAGTCCGAAGGTTATCATTGAAGAATAGCTGTGTTTGTTCATCCAAACCGGATTTTGTTACAGAAATTTTATTTGCGACTGTCATAAATTTTTCAGCAGTACCGGGCAACGCTGAAAGTAAAGCCTCAACCTGATTATCCGAGTCTATGTTATAAGTTCTGCCTTCTTCCCGTTCAAAACCTATATCTTCCAACGGATTATCAGTATAGGGAGAAAATTTGGAACAAATCAGGCGAATGATACGGGAATAGCGTAAATCTTGAAATATATATTGTCTTTCCAATCCTGGAAATGCAGATGGACGTTGTTCCCAATATGCATAAAAATAATCCCGGTATAATTGTTTGATTTCAGCAGCATGGTTTTTCCCAAAGTATTGTTCGCAAAAGTTCAATAGAAAACTATCCGTATTATATTTTTCCATATCCCAAAGCATGGCTGCATTAGCGGAAAGAGACATTAATTCTTCACGGATATTTCCGGTATTGATCACAGAAAAACAAAGTGGGGATTTGGTATTAGCATATCTATAATTAAATTCCGCTTTCCACGGACCTTCCCCTTGTGTAAGGTGGCAACCTGTGGAAACAAATTGCAAATTGAAATAATATCCTAACTTAACTTTCTTAACAGGATTGAAATTGACAATATCTACATTGGGAAAGTGATCCCTGCGTGCTGCCGTATATGTCCAAAGAATATTTTCTCCGGCAGGAGGTTGTAAGGAACCATTTCCTAAAAAATCGGATATTTCATCATAAAAGGTAATTTTGACGAATGGGTTTTCATTTCCGGTAATTTCTTTAATCATGTTGTATTGGATATTCAACATTTTATTGATTACCTGTGCTCTTTCCAAATCTGTTTTAGGAGCATCTTTGAAAGTATCCCAAAATGGGGCATCGGTATTTCCCCGGAATGCAATATTCCAAATAGTTTCTATACCGCTGTTTTGAACCACTTGCGCTCCGTATCTCCAATACTCTATCAATTTTTCCTCGTTTGCCAATGTAAGGGCAGGAGGAGTTTCTTTTTTTATCAACGTCCAAAAATTATCCCAGCGGGACAAATGTGTATGAAGTGCAACGGTATGTGTAGAGGAGTAAATCAATCCATATTGATCAATCCGTTCACAATCCGAGGATAAACCTGATTTCCGGGAAGGATCAAAAGCCGCTCCGGCTTCTACCGTATTGAGTTTTAACCTCAACATTGTTTCATAATAAGCACATTTATTGGTGTTATTCAGATTTCTCCACTTAGTCAACATATCCTGGCTATTAGGAAACCATGCCCTGAACTTTACTTGCGGAGACGGATAAAATATATCTAAATCTCCCGCGATTGTTATTTGATCTTTTTGTTCTTTCGGTTTCCAGGAGGACCAATACCAAAGCGGCGGAACTCCTAATATTTTTTCAGAAAAGGTATAAATGGCATAAATAGTTCCCCGTTTATCTTTTCCATGAAGGTAAATCACATTATTTGCCGCATCGGCACATATCCGGTGAGATTCTTCTCCTCCTAAACTTTTTAACCCCTCGCAAGGTTTATTTAGTTTCTCTTCATTGATAATAATGATACTAGGATCTTTAGTAAAATAATTTTTTACATCAGGCACGAACCCCATCACCTGTTGAAAATCTTTTTTTAACGCTTGTATTGCTAAATCTACAGCCGGTGAACTGTCATTGGAGATCAGATGAAAATTACCTTTAGTCAGGACAATGTCCTGACTAAAGGATTGTTGGAAGATCCAACAAAAACAGAATATGAGAAAAAAACTGTTTATCTTTTTATTTAATTGCATTCTTAACTTCTTACGATTATCTAACAGCAATTTTAGTTCTCTCCGTTCCAACTTTCACAAGATAAATACCTTTTCCTACAGAAATAGCCTGAGAACCGGAAATATTACCCGAAGCAATCAATTGTCCATTTACCGTATACACTTCATACAATCCTTCTCCTTTGAGAATAATTGAACCGTTTTCCGGATAAACTTGCACAGATTTTCCTATCTTATCCTTATTCATTGAAGTTGCTGTATATGGAGTAATCATTACATCATCCCAATAAAAATTGGTTTGAGAAGCATCCCTTCTGATTGCAAACTTAACTCTTGTAGTAGGATCTTGATTATTGATCTCTATCGTTTCCTTTACCCAGGTTGTAGTTAATTCACTGCTAGGAATCGTTTTCAAATGTACGGAATCAACTGTACTGGTAAAATAACTGATAATTAGATCTGAGGATCCATCTGAACTGAACAATCTTTTCCAAAAAGTCAATGTGCCTGCTCCATTGGCTAATTGAGGAGTAATACAATACACATTTCCGGTGGTTATCGGACGGAAAGAATAATCTCCCCAAAAATCTCCGTGATTTAATTTATCCGCATTTTGCGTATATAATTGGGATTTATTGGCAAAACCGGCAAAATTGTTGAATAAAGCCCCGGCAATAAAACTTTTGGATTGTTCAAAAACAACCGAATATGTTTTCAAAGAACCATTTTGTGCTTTTACTACAATAGACGCTGTACGATCGGCAACATCCTCACTTGTAATAGAAGATGCTTGAGTTACTGATTGAATAGTTGCTGTTGTACTATTAGGAGTTCCGGCAAGTTGTGGAATTCCATCGTTATAATGAAATGAAAGTAACACATTATATGTAATAGTTGCGGGATTAAATCCCGGAACTTTTTCCGGAGTTGCAAGCGATACACTTTGGAGAGTCATATTACTTAATGTATTATCTGTCGGATCTGCCACTTCTTTTTCCATAGATAAATCGTCAAGGACAAAATCAGCACTGGTAAAAGCAACAGACATATTGATATTATATTCCCCAGCTAATAGATTATTAAATGTACATGTGATTTCTGTCCAGTCATCAAAAGTTTGCTTGTTTACTTCTTGTGCGGCTCCCATAGGAGTTACCATTAAATTGTTGCTGGCATTATGAGTACCGGAAGGAGCAGTCCCGTTTTTCGTTAATGTTACCCATCTAAGCAATACTGTACCTTTCATCCAAAATTTTACGATATAATTTCCCGCTTCCAGAGTCATATATGGAGAACCAAATCTACAATGACTACTTGTAGGAGCATTTACGCGTATCGCATTATTTCCCGAACGCGCATCAGATGAAAGAGATGTACGAGTATCAGTAGTAGTTTGAGGAATATAACCTTCAGGTAAAACCTCTTTCACTACCGGATCAGAACCTGCTTTATCGTTCCAAATCTCAAAATCACCGTTAGAGACTAGATTTGCCCCTAATTGAGCTGCATAGCTTGTTTGACTTTGAACTGCAAAAAAGCCAATAGCCAACACTAAAATAAGTAAGTAGATGTTTTTTTTCATGGCCGTTAATTTTAAAAATAATAAATAATTCTAGGTTTTTCCTTTAGTCAGGATGGCATTATCCTGACTAAAGGATTGTTGGAAAAACCAACAAAAAAACAGAATATGAGAAAAAAAACTGTTTATTTTTTATACAATTGCATATTCAACCTCTTACGGTTATCTAATAGCAATTTTAGTTCTTTCCGTCCCAACTTTCACAACGTAAATACCTTTTCCCACAGGAACTGCTTGAGAACCGGCAATATCACCAGAAGCAATCAACTGCCCGTTTATCGCATAAACTTCATACAACCCTTCTCCTTTGAGAATAATTGAACCGTTTTCCGGATAAACTTGCACAGATTTTCCTATCTTATTCTTATTAATTGAAGACTCTGTGTATGGAGTGATTTTTACATCATCCCAATAAAAATTAACTTCAGCTGCATCCCTTCTAATGGCAAACTTAACTTTTGTAGTAGGATCTTCATTATTGATCTCTATGGTTTCCTTTACCCAATCTGCTGTTAATTCACTACTGGCAATAGTCTTCAAATGTACGGAGTCAACTGTATTGGTAGAATAACTGATAATCATATCCGAAGAACCTTCTAATTGAAACATTGTTCTCCAAAAAGTTAATGTACCAGCTCCATTGGTTAATTGAGGAGTAATACAATACACATTTCCTGAAGACAAGGGACGGAAAGAATAATCTCCCCAGAATTCTCCATGGCTTAATTTATCTGCATTTTCTGCATATAATCCAGATTTATTGGCAAAACCGGCTATATTCTTGCACAAAGCCCCGGCAATAAAACCTTTGTATTGTTCAAAAATAACCGAGTATGTTTTTGTAGAACCATTTTGAGCCGTTACCACAACAGTTGCCGTACGATCAGCAATATCTTCACTGGTAATGGAAAGTGCTTGAGTTGTTATTTGACTTGCAGTTGAACTATTAGGTATTGCAGTAACTTGAGGAATCCCATCATTATAATGAAATGAAAGAGGTACATTATAAGTTGTTGTTGCCGGATTAAATCCGGGAACTTTTTCTGGAGCTGCTAGGGATACACTTTTAAGAGTCATGCCACTTAATGTATTATCTGCCGGATCTACTACTTCTGCCTCCATCGATATATCGTCAAGAACAAAATCATCACTGGTAAAAGCAACAGATATATTAATATTGTATTCCCCGACCGTCACATTATTGAATTTACATGTAAATTCTGTCCAATCCTCAAGAACTTGTTTATTCACTTCCGTAGCACTTCCCATAGGAGTTACAACCAAGTTATTACTAGCGTTATTAGTGCCGGAAGGGCCAGTTCCTTTTTTTGTCAATGTTACCCATCTCAGCAAAACGGTTCCTTTCATCCATACTTTTACGATATAATTTCCTGCCGCCAAATCCATATAGGCAGTACCAAACCTGGAGTGACTACTTGTAGGGGCGTTTACATGCATTGCATTACTTCCCGAACGAGCATCAGACGAATATGAATTAAGATTAGTAGCAGTAGGAATATACCCATCAGGCATAGCCTCTTTTTCCACCGGATCAGAACCTGCTTTGTCATTCCAAATCTCAAAGTCACCATTATAAACCAAATTTGTTCCTAATTGAGCAGCATAACACACAGTTTGACTTTGAACTGCAAAAAGACCAATAGCCAACATTAAAGTAAATAAGTAGATGTTTTTTCTCATGGCGTTAATTTTAAAATTAGTAAATAAATAATTTAATATGATACAAATATACACTCCCTAAAACCTTAAAACAGGAACTATTTGCGCTTGTTTTTCCTCACTTTACGTCATCTTAAAAGAATAAACAATACTATAACACAGCATATTATACCTTTATTTAAACATTTTGCAACAAAATGGCATTCTTTGTAGTTAGTCGCTGTGCTCCTTGTCAGGTTGCTTTGCAACTACTAATTCGCTCTGTTCACCGCTCACAGCTTGCACAGCAAGCCTCACAGCGACCGAAGGAAGCATAACAAGTTACGAAGCGGACTTAACAGCGCACAAAGTGCGCCTCACAGGGAGTATAACGACCTAACTCGATTGGTCAAATTTTTTTGCATCGTTGAAACAAAATTTTGATTATGGATTCCGAAAATTTACATGTTGTATAACAATTACAAAAGACGTGATTTGAGGAATTTTAATCGCAAATAGTTCTTATTTTAACTCTTTTCGTACGTATCTTTGCTAAAAATCTATTATCATGAGAAATTTATTGTTGCTACTATTGTTATTTGCCGGCATACCGGCATGGTCTACAAATTACTACCTTCATTCGTCCATCGGATCAGATCAGAATTCAGGGAAAAGCATGGAAACTCCCTGGAAAAGTATCGAAAAATTAAATGCTGAGAAATTCCAACCTGGAGACTCTATTTTTTTATCATGTAACAGCGTTTGGTTTGAACATTTAAAACTCAAAGGATCCGGAAAAAAAGGTAAGCCTATTGTACTTACTTCTTATGGCTCAGGGTACATGCCCCTGCTGATCGGAAAAGGATTGGAAGGAGAAGGAACTGTCAACCTTTACAACCAATCGTTTTGGGAAATTTCCAATTTGGAAATAACTAATGATGCCCCAGAGCCGGGCGACCGCCGTGGAGTGGAAATCAAAGCTTCCAATTACGGATTAGCAGAGCACATTTATCTGAGAAACTTATATATTCACCACATCAAAGGGATTCCGGGCGATGAAAATAAATTCAAACGTACTGCCGGTATTTATGTGGTTGTGGAAGATAACAAAAAAATTCCGACACGTTTTCATGATGTATTAATAGAAGGATGTCTCATTCATCATGCAGATAATCAAGGAATTGCATTAGCAAATGAAAAACTTAAAGCATACCCGGGAGAAGGCGATTGGGAAGACTGCAAATTTACTCAAGTGATTGTCAGAAACAACGTCATTCATCATATTTCCAAAAATGCCATGATTATCCGCATGACGGAAAAAGGGTTGATTGAAAACAATGTTTGTTTTGAAACAGCCATGAAGACACAAGGGAACACCATGTTTTCCAGAAGTGTTTCTTCTTCTACTTTCCAATATAATGAAGGATTCCGGAACCTGGCTCATGCACACGATGGTTGTATGTACGACCCGGACTTGGCAAGTTTAGAAACCTATTGGCAATACAGCTACAGTCATGACAATGCACATGGATTGGCTTGGTTTTGCACAGAAGAAAAAGATAAAATTTACGTCAGAAACAACATCAGCCAAAATGATAAAGGCTATTTGGTATATTTGAACTACGCTTACAAAGAATCGGAAGTTTCCGGAAATATTTTCTATGCAGGAAAAACAGTACAACCTTATCTCATTTACGAAAATGCATCTAAAAAACACGGACCTTCCATTTTCAAAAAGAATGTTGTATTCAACGAAAGTGACAAATTTACTTTTGAATTTAATCCTGATGCACGTATAAAAAAAGGTGTCAATGTATCTAACCGGAAAATGGAATCCAATATCTACTTAGGGACACCATTAATAAACCCGCTTGATTTGGATATGGGAAAAGCTCCCAATAATTCAGGGTTAAATAACTTGCTTAAATTTCACCGGGGATTTGTAAAATCAGATGCCATTGATAAATTAACTAATCACAAGGTAGATGTATTTGTCCCTGAAAAGAATAACGATATCATTGTTGCTACGATCAACAATGTTCCTGTTTATCGTTTCGAACTGGAACGGGAAATGAGAAGGGTTCGACCGTTAGTACTCGCTGAATCTCAAACAAAATTCGATGAAAAAGCATGCCGTGAAAAAGCAATGCAAGCTTTGGTGGCTATCAAAGTACAAGAACAATGGATGAACGAGCGAAAAATGCCCGAAGGAAAAATTATTCCTGCAATAGAACAACTTCGGGAAAAAGAAAATACTTACCGGAAAAACAATCTCAACAACAAGGATATAATCATCATTGGTCCAAGATATTTTGCAGAAGACGGATTCTGGGATTACTTCTTTGCCAACGCCATAGAAGCCCTGAAAAAAGAAATGTGGAATAAAGAACTCGCTTACACTGAAGCAGAACTAAAAGAACATTATTTAACAGGCGATTTAGACAGAACAACTCCGAGATGGTCTACCAGAAGTTTCGATTATTATAAAAATGCTGTAGTCAGATCACTTGTAGATAAAAAATACAATGAATTATTGACACAGAAAATTCAACAAGCTGTTGTGACTCAAGCCAAAGATAATATTCTGACGGAACAAGAAAAAAAAGAAGGATGGAAATTGCTTTGGGACGGAAAAACTTCTAATGGTTGGAGAAGTGTCAAATCTGATAATTTTCCTGAAAAAGGATGGCTGATACAAAATGGAGAATTGATCGGAC
This sequence comes from Bacteroidales bacterium, assembly GCA_031552425.1. GTDB lineage: Bacteria > Bacteroidota > Bacteroidia > Bacteroidales > Azobacteroidaceae > JAISFI01. The sequence goes on from JAVBMM010000114.1 coordinate 15,190, forward strand.
TTAAAGCTGAAGAAGGTAAAAAACGTAACGGAGGAGATATTATCACTATTGAAAAGTTTGGGAATTTCGAATTGGTGGTAGATTTTAAATTAACACCTTTAGCTAATACAGGGATCAAGTACTTTGTCGATCTGGAAATGAGTAAAGGTAAAGGAGCTGTTGGTTGTGAATACCAACTCATTGATGATTACAATCATCCGCTTATTGCAAAGAATCCTTACGGACTACAAACAACAGCATCTCTATACGATTTGATTCCAACAGATCCCGGAAAGAAAAACATATATCCGGTTGGCTCCTGGAATCAAGCCCGTATCGTATCAAAAAACAATAAAGTAGAACATTGGCTTAACGGAATAAAAGTATTAGAATACGAAAGGGGAAATCAACACTGGAAAAAATTGGTAGAAACTAGCAAATTTAAAGAATTTCCCGGTTTTGGAGAAGTAAAAGAAGGGCACATCCTTTTACAAGACCATGGAGATCAAGCTTACTTCAAAAATATAAAAATCAGAAAAATATAATTTATCAATCATATACTAATACCATGAAAACAAAAAGCATATTACAACTGAGCATCGCTGTCTTTTGTATGTTCTTCCTTTTTTCAAATAATACAACAGCACAAACAAAAAAAGAAATCAAGGTAGGAATTATCGGTTTGGATACTTCTCACAGTCCTGCATTTGCAAAAGCTTTAAATACAAACAAGCTTCCTGAATTTGAAAACATCAAAGTCGTAGCAGCTTATCCCCACGGAAGTAAAACTATTGAAAAAAGTTATTCCCGCATTCCCAAATTTACAGAAGATGTAGAAAAAGTAGGAGTGAAAATTGTTAATTCTATCGATGAGTTATTAAAACAAGTAGATGTTGTTATGTTGGAAACAAACGACGGACGCCTACATCTTGAACAAGCCATATTAGTAATTAATGCAGGTAAACCTTTATTCATCGACAAACCTATCACAAACTCATACAAAGAAGCTGCTAAAATCTTTCAATTAGCACAGAAAAAAAATGTTCCCGTATTTTCAAGTTCTTCATTACGTTATGTAAAAGATGTACAATCTGCCGCCAAAAATGAATTAGTAGGAAAAGTGACAGGAGTAGATACCTACAGTCCTGCAACATTGGAACCTACTCATACCGATCTTTACTGGTACGGAATTCATGGTGTTGAAATGTTATTTACAGTGCTTGGGACCGGTTGCGAAAAAGTTTCCAGGTTTTACACCGATGGAACAGATATCGTTGTCGGAGAATGGAATGATGGAAGAGTTGGTGTATTTCGCGGAACCAGGACAGGTAAAAGTGTTTATGGAGGTACCGTTTTCGGAGAAAAAGGAGTTAGCACACTGGGAAAATACGAAGGATATGATGCCCTATTGGTGGAAATTGTCAAATTCTTTGAAACAGGCATTGCTCCCGTTAAACCGGAAGAAACACTGGAAATATGCGCATTCATTGAAGCCGCTCAAAAAAGTAAAGAACAAAACGGAAAAGTTATTTCTTTGAAAGAAATTTCCGGACAATAAAATTATTCGATAACACCATGAAAAAGATACTGCTGTTAACCGATTTCTCCAGCGGATACAGCCGAAGTCTCTTAACCGGAATTGTAAATTATTCCAAAGATTTCGGACCTTGGGCATTTTATCGTATGCCTTTGTACTATAGGGAAGTGCATGGAGAAAAGATTGTGGTGGAATGGGCGAAAAAATGGAAAGCAGATGCCATTGTCGCACAACTGAGAGATATTGATATGGACACCCTTCTGGAATCTGAAATTCCTATTATTATTCAAAACTATAAAAATCGCCATAACCAGGTCTCCAATATCACAGGAGATTATTTTGCTACAGGAGTGATGGCGGCAGACTTTTTCTTGAAAAGAGGATTTTATCATTTTGCATTCTACGGATACGAAGACACTATCTGGTCAAGGGAAAGAGCAGCCGGATATAAACAAACAGTGGAAGAACACGGATATACATTGCATTTTCTCAATAATAACAATGTGCATGACGAACAATGGTCGTTCAATCCTCTTATTTTAAGTGAGTGGTTGTTATCTCTTCCTAAACCGATAGCGCTTTTTGCTTGTGACGATTATTTCGCCTTGCAAATCACGGAAACTTGTAAAATGTATAATATAAACATCCCTAATGAAATTTCCGTATTAGGAGTAGATAATGACGAATTGCTTTGTAATATCTCTGATCCCCCACTTTCTTCCATTGTATTAGATGTGGAAAATGGCGGTTATAAAGCAGGGAAATTACTACACATGTTAATGAATAAAGAAATCAGTCAAGCCCAAGACATTGTGATTAATCCGGTCAGGATAGAATATAGAGAATCAACAGAAAAATATGCCATTAAAGATCATCACATAGAAAAAGTATTACAATTCGTAGAAGACAATTACTCCAAACATTTGAGTATTAGTGAAATAATGAAAAAAGTACCACTATCAAGAAGAGTATTGGAGAAAAAATTCAAAAAAGAATTGGGAATGCCTATTTATCAATATGTTCAATCATTCCGGGTAGAAAAATTTACAGAGCTTCTTTTGAAATCGAATTTACCTCTTCCTGAAATTGCAATGCTATGCGGTTTCGAAGAATACAAGAACGTATCAAGAGTCTTCGTAAAAAGAAAACAAATGACTCCCTTGCAGTATAGAAACAAATATAATAACCGCTCATTGAGAAAGAAAGAGTAAACATAACAAAAACATTAAAAAATGGACAAGTACAATCAAACAAGACGAAATTTCCTGAAAAAAGTAGGTATCGGATCTTCCGCCCTTTTGGTAGGAGGCGTTCTACCGGGATTTAGTGCGGCAAGCTACAAAAGAATCATCGGATCTAACGATCGTATCAACTTGGCCGTTGTAGGCGTCAAAAACAGAGGTAAAGCTTTAGCTGTAAACTTCGCCCGGCGGAATGATTGTGAAGTTGTAACAATCTGCGATGTAGACACAAGAGCGATGGATAGCTGTATTGAAGCGGTAAAAAAAGTTCAAACTCTTGTTCCGAAAGGACAAAAAGATTTTAGAGACTCTCTTGGAGATAAAAATGTTGATGCAGTGGTAATCGCTTTACCTGATCATTGGCATACGCCTGCAGCTATCATGGCAATGAAAGCCGGGAAGCATGTTTATTTAGAAAAACCTGTCAGCCACAATCCCCGGGAAGGAGAATTATTGGTAGAAGCAACTGCAAAATATAAGAAAGTAGTCCAAATAGGGAATCAACGCCGTACTTGGCCAAATGTAATCAAAGCCATTGAAGAAGTCCAAGCCGGAGCCATAGGAAATGTCCATTTTGGAAAGATGTGGTATGCTAACAACCGTCCAAGTATCGGGATTGGGAAAATAGTTCCTGTCCCGGAATGGTTAGACTGGGATTTATGGCAGGGACCGGCTCCAAGGGTTCCTTATAAAGATAATTATGTGCATTATAACTGGCATTGGTTCTGGCATTGGGGTACTGCAGAATCAGGAGGAAACGGAGTACACATGGTAGATTTATTGACCTGGGGACTAAACCTGAAATATCCTAAGAAAATCAGCTCTATGGGAGGACGGTTTTGTTTTAAAGATGACTGGGAAACTCCAGATACACAACTAATAAATTACGAATATGATGATGTAATCCTAAGCTTTGAAGGTCTTAGCGCCAATGGAAAAAAAATCGAAAATTCGTCCGTAGGGGTTATATTTTATGGTGACAAAGGAAGTTTATTTATCTCCGGAGGGAATGATTACAAAATTTTCGATAAAAAGAATAAAGTAATCAAAGATGTACAAAGCGATATTGTATTTGAACAAGGAAATACAGCAAGCCCTTCTCAACAATTGGATAGCATCCATTTCCAAAATTTCTTCGATGCTATCTTAAAAGGGACTCCACTAGCATGTACCAGCGAACTGGGGCATCAAAGTACTTGTCTCATGCAATTAGGTAATATTGCCCTGAGGACAGGACATATATTGAACATCAATCCTTCTAACGGACATATCATTGGTGATTCCGAAGCCCAAAGTTATTGGAGCCGGACTTACGAGCCTGGATGGGAATTAAAAGTATAAGAAATAATCATTAAAATTTTAACATAAATAAAAAATGGACAAGAACAATCAATCAAGAAGAAACTTCCTGAAAAAGGTAGGTATCGGATCTTCCGCCCTTTTAGTAGGAGGCGTTTTACCAGGGTTCAGCGCCAAACAATATTCACGTATTGTAGGTTCGAATGAACGAATCAATATCTCCATGATGGGTGTAAACGCTCGTGGAGGAGCTTTGGCGAAAAATTTCGCATCACAACCTAATTCCAAAGTAATCCATATTTGTGATGTGGATTCAAGGGCAATAGACAAGTGCATGAAACAAGTACTGAAACTTCAAGATATAACTCCGAAAGGATTTGAAGATTTCAGAAAATCTTTAGAATCTAAAGATATCGACGCTATGGTAATTGCAGCACCAGACCACTGGCATGCTCCTGCTTCCCTCCTTGCTATGCAAGCCGGAAAAGATGTGTATGTAGAAAAACCTTGTAGCCATAACCCCAGAGAAGGAGAAATCTTAATCGAAGCTGCGAGTAGATACAAACGTGTATTGCAAATGGGAAACCAACGAAGATCTTGGCCTAATGTTGCGAAAGCAATAGAAGAAGTACACAACGGAATTATCGGAAATGTTTATTTCGGTAAAGGTTGGTACACCAACAACAGACCTTCTATCGGTATAGGCAAAAACGTTCCCGTGCCCGAATGGCTAAATTGGGATTTATGGCAAGGACCAGCTCCAAGACTTGCTTTCAAAGATAACTTTGTGCATTATAATTGGCATTGGTTCTGGCATTGGGGAACTGGAGAAGCTTTAAATAATGGTACACACATGGTTGACTTGTTACGCTGGGGATTAAAAGTAGATTATCCTACCAAAGTGAGTTCTGCTGGTGGAAGATACCGTTATAAAGATGATTGGGAAACTCCTGATACTCAAGTGATCGATATGGAGTTTGGAGATAAATGCACTATTTCTTGGGAAGGAAGAAGTTGTAATGGAAGGCACATAGAAGGTTCTTCCGTGGGAGCTATGTTTTACGGAGCAGAAGGTTCTTTATTAATTGCTGCAGGAAACGGGTATTCTGTTTATGACCTGAAAAACAAATTGATTAAAGAAGTTAAACCGGAAAGCAGTACTGATGCCCGCGACACCGTTAATCCTACCCAACAATTGGATGCTATCCATATTCAAAACTTTTTCAGCGCAATTAAATCAGGAGAAAAATTAAATTCAGATATCGATTCCGGACATAAATCTACTTTGTTGGTACAACTGGGAAATATTTCTCAACGTGTAGGTCGTAGTTTACAAATCGATGAGAAAAACGGAAGAATCCTGAATGACAAGGAAGCTATGAAACATTGGAGCCGGACTTATGAAAAGGGATGGGAAATGAAACTTTAATCTCAATTATATAAATTCTTAATAATGATACAACAAGTAAAAGTAGATAACGTAGATGTTTCTATTTATGAAAATCGCGAACAAATGGGTAAAATTTCGGCAGTTGTAGCTGCCGAAAAAATGAGAGAGCTGCTTCGTAATCAACCACATATCAATATGGTTTTTGCAGCGGCACCTTCTCAAAATGAATTTTTAGAATATTTATCCCAAGAAAAAGGAATTGACTGGAATAGAATCAATGCTTTTCACATGGACGAATATATCGGTTTAAAAGATGATGCACCCCAGAGATTTGGAAACTATTTAAATGAGCATATTTTTAATAAATTTTCTTTCAAAAGTATTCATTACATCAATGGAAATGCTCCAGATATCGCAGAAGAAGCGAGAAGATATAGTAAATTATTGAAAGATAATCCAATAGATATCGTTTTAATGGGAATCGGAGAGAACGGACACATTGCGTTCAATGATCCTCCGGCAAATTTCAATGACCCGGAACCCGTAAAAAAAGTAGCGTTGGATTTAGCTTGCAGGGTGCAACAAGTAAATGATAAATGTTTCGATACTTTGGAACAAGTCCCGGAATATGCTTTAACGCTGACCATTCCGGCATTACTTTCAGGGAAATATTTATTTTGTATGGTACCTTCCAGACTCAAAGCAAATGCCGTAAAAGATGCTTTGACAGGACCTATTTCTGAAGAATGTCCGGCTTCTGTTTTGAGGACTCACGGACAAGTAAAAATGTTCCTGGATCAAGACAGTGCTTCTTTGGTTAACATCAAACAATTGGAAATTTATGCCTAAAAGAAATGAAAAAGTAGATTCAAGATCTCTCAGTAAGAAAGATACTTACATTGGGATTTCAATTATTGCCGCATTATTTTTCATCTTCGGATTTACTTCGTGGATCAATGCCATCTTGATACCCTATTTCAAGATTACTTGCGAACTAAACAACTTCCAATCATATTTGGTAGCTCTGGCGTTTTACATTGCCTATTTCTTTATGTCGGTTCCATCTTCTTTCTTATTAAGGAAGATGGGATTTAAAAAAGGAATGATGATCGGTTTATTTATCATGTCTGCCGGGGCTTTACTCTTTGTTCCTGCTGCTATGGTAAGAACTTATGGTATTTTCCTGACCGGATTATTTTTCATCGGTACCGGTTTAGCTATTTTACAAACAGCCGCAAATCCATATATCACAATTATCGGTCCAAGAGAAAGTGCTGCGAGACGTATCAGCTTGATGGGTATTTTCAACAAAGGTGCGGGAATTATCGCTCCGTTAATCTTCGCAGCCGTAATTGTCAAAGCATCGGATGCTGATTCTTTTGAATTAATTAAGTCCGGAATGTTAAGTGAAGTTGATAAAAATATCTTGTTAGATGGGCTGATTCGAAGGGTAATTGTTCCTTATGCATGCTTAGCAGTTTTATTGTTTGCTTTTGGTTTGTACATCTATAATTCTCCCCTACCGGAAATTGATACAGACAAAAATACCGACCATCAAGACGCCACTTCAGGGCATGCCAATGGGAAAACATCAGTATTCCAATATCCGAACTTGGTATTAGGTGTTTTAGCTATTTTTTTCCATGTAGGAACACAAATTCTGGCTATCGATACGATTATGAATTATGCCATGAGTATGGATATCAGTTTCCTCGAAGCAAAAGTATTTCCATCTTATATTTTAGGGGCTACTGTTATCGGATATTTTATCGGGATTATTGTTATTCCCCGTTTCATTTCACAAAGGAATGCATTGGTCTGTTGTACAATCTTAGGGCTTCTCTTATCCATTTGTATCATGCTTTTCAGAGGAAATGTATTCTTCTTGGGACATTCTGCCGATATATCCATTTGGTTCATTGTGTTGTTAGGGTTGCCTAACGCATTGGTATATGCTGGCATATGGCCTTTAGCTATCCACGGATTAGGAAAATTTACAGAATTAGGTTCTTCCTTATTGGTAATGGCTCTTTGCGGGAATGCTGTACATCCTTTGCTTTACGGATTTTTAGCAGACAAATACAATCCTCATTTTGCTTATATTATTCTGATTCCTTTTTACCTTTACTTGATTTTTTATGCCGTTTACGGATACAAAATCAAAAATTGGAAAAAGCAAAATTAAGAATGGAATACTTAATAACACAAAGACATGAAATTTCACCTTTTGTGTCTTTGTGTTCAATTTATTGATTAAAATCTTATATGAAAAATTTTACAAGACAGATTTCATCTTATGGAAAATAAAAATAGTTTCAAAATAGTCAACGGCCAAGTAATCACTCCCAAAAAAATTATTTCTGCAGAAATATTGGTAGAAAACGGAAAGATTGCAGAAATTTCCGAACGTAAAATTGACGCTCCTCAAGCACAAATAATAGATGCGAAAGGAAAATATGTTTCTCCCGGATTTATAGACATCCACACCCATGGAGCCGGAGGAGCCGATTTTATGGATTGTACTGTAGATGCATACCTGAAAATTGCAGAAACTCATGCCAAATTTGGAACCACAGCTTTAATGCCGACTACTTTAACCGTTTCCATGGAAGATTTGTTCAAGTCTTTTGAGGTCTACGAAGAAGCCGACAAAAAGAACCGGAAAGGTGCATCATTTGTCGGAATCCATTTAGAAGGCCCTTATTTTGCTCCGGAACAAGCAGGAGCACAAGATCCGCTATACATACGTAAACCTGATCCTAAAGAATATCAAGCTATTGTTGCCAAATGTAAGTATTTAAAGAGATGGAGTGCCGCTCCGGAATTGGAAGGGGCTTTGGAATTTGGTAGATACATCAGAGGTAAGGGTATTTACCCATCCATTGGTCATACCAATGCCGTGGCAGAGGAAATCTACCCTGCATTCGAAGCAGGTTTCAATATGATGACACACTTATATTCTGCCATGCTCGGAGTCACTCGAAGAAATGCATTCAGATATGCCGGAGCTGTAGAAGCAGCTTTCCTTATCGATGACATGAATGTTGAAATCATCGCGGACGGAATACATCTTCCTCCGGATTTATTGAAATTGATTTGTAAGTTCAAAAAACATGAGAACATCGTTTTGGTAACAGATTCCATGCGTGGAGCCGGAATGCCCGAAGGTGAATATGTATTAGGTGATTTACATAAAGGGATCAAAGTCTTTGTTGAAGATGGCGTTGCCAAAATGCCTGACAGAACGGCTTTTGCCGGAAGTGTAGCTACCACAGACAGATTAGTACGCACCATGGTTCAACAAGCGGAAATTCCTCTTCTTGATGCGGTAAACATGATAACTTTCAATCCTGCCCGTTTAACAGGATTATCTTCCAAAGGAATTTTACATAAAAATATGGATGCAGACATCGTTATTTTCGATGAAAACATCCATATCTCTCATACTTTTGTAAATGGAAATTTGGTATTTGAAAATTGAAACTATGAAGTCATCCTGATTTTTAATTACTTTTATATAATAAACGATCAATCGTCCGTTTCATAATTATTTTTCAATTTTTCGATAAATTCTTTTTGTAAAGGGATGCCTTTATTTTTTATGGCTGTAAGAATATCTTTCCCTAAATGTGTATGAAGATGATTATAGCGAATGGATTTATTTAATTCCATAAAACCTAAACGGTTTAACTGTTCAATCTTCGGGACATTATTTTCAAGCGGAGCATGTAACTCACAATTCAAGAATGAGGTTCCTTGCTCTGCATCCAATGAAAAAGCAACATCTTGTTTAGAATGTATTGAAGGAACAAAATGACATGAAGAAAAGAACATACTTCCTTTAGTTTTTCCTTTTGCATTGCTTATTTCCGTCAAAATACATTGTTTGAAAACCAGATTGAACTTGCAATTATTTAATCTTCCTACAAAAAAATGACAATCTTCTACTGTTATTTCCGGATAAAAATGAGTTTCATTTTCGTCTGAAGAAAGCAAAGAAAGATGATATTCTTCGCCTTCTGCAAGGATATTATCGTCAAACTTTTCTAACATAATATTGGAGAAAAGCATTTTTGTATTGGGTTCAAAATAAAGTTCCGAATCCGTTTTCTTATCATTGTTCAGTTTAGAAAAATCTCTCAACTCCATTAACCGGATTCCTTTTTCCCGACCTTCCACACGAATGTCTTTAAAGACACATTCCGTAGGGAAAGAAGCGTTTTGAGCACCTTCCTTAAACAAAGGAAGATTAAATATCCAAACTTTGGCATCATTGTTTTCCCACTCAGACGCATCAACAACAAAATCTTCTATTTTTATGGTCTTTCCGAAAGACAATGGATATTTGTAGTCGAATGACATGTTCGGAGCAAAATATAAGATATTACATTCTTTATCATTTGGAATTTTCATCCGGCAATTTTTGATCCGGATATCTCCATCCCAACGAGAACCATAATCCGGACGAAAAGTAATAAAACGATTTGCACTACAAGTGGAATTTTCAATCAATAAGGTTCCATTGCCGGTAACTGTAATACCTCGGTATCCTATTTCTGAATCTTTGATAGTCAGATTATTACAATGGAAATGAATGTCTACACGATTCAATTGACAATTTTCTATTCTAAAATTTTTATTTAAATTACTTCCAAATACTCCCCAATGACTATTACTTCCTTCTGCGGTGACATTACGAAACACTGAATTCATAACTACAACCATACTAATTCCATAAGTACCGGACATTACTTCCTGTTTTCCTTCTCTCATATATTCCCAAGGGAGTAACCTCACATTTTCCATAGTAATATCATAAACCCTTGAAAAAGAATAAAAACCCGATCTCTGCATAAGAGATACATCATTTTTACCATCTTCTAATCCTACCCATTGATTCTTAATGATGGTCCTGCTTCGCGTTATCATAATTCCATTTTTCCAATAGCCTTTGGGCGACCCCGGATTATCTCCGGAAAGGCGAAATGCCCCTCCTTCTATTGTCAAATAATCTGTTTCCGCATTATATGCCGACAAAAAGGTATAATCTTTAAATTTCCATGCAATATCTCCAATAATACGTCCGTGTTCTTCAACATAAAAAAATTCTTGCCGTGGCCACGATTGCCCTTTAAAACGGGCACCCGAACGGAACCCAATCTGATCTTTACTATCAACAATACGTACCATGCAATTTTTATATTTAGCCATTTCAGGGATAATTCCAACACCCGGTTTTAGCTTGGCAAGGAAACTCTTTTTCTCCTCTTCTGTAAATTCAATCGGAGTAGGTTCATAATAACTCTGCACTAAAAACCTAAATTCTTTCATAGAATTCAGGCTTTCATCTAAATGAAAGACCGTACTTCCCCAATAAGTTGAAGTCTTTATTGAAATACCTTTCGTTTCTTTAATCCAAAAATCACCATTATGGTTAACTACAGATATTTTCTTTAAGTTTGCGTATGCATGTGCTGCTTTTATTTGAACTCCATCGTCATTATCTCCATCTCCGACAGCTCCAAACATTTTATAATTAATGGTTTGTGCATTGATCAGTTCAGCATATAAATCATTTTCAAGGAGAATAATACTTCCTTCATCCGCAGTCAATTTGGAATCAGATTCCCGAATAATATATTCTCCGTTTCCACCATCTCCCGGATTGAAATATCCAAAAGTAGTAACAACCATACCTGGTTTTAAAGACTTGTCCTTTTTCATTTTTTTCAAGGATTCACAGGAGTGATATCCGGAAAAAGAAACAGTTTTTTTTGTTTGAGCTTGTAATGGCAAAGAAACACCTATTGCACCTAATGCAACAAGCGCTTGCCTCCGATTAAATAACTTTTCCATGTTTATTAGATATGTTTAATTTCATTACTCAAACTTACATAAAAATTCTGAAAATTTTATCCAAAGGAAAAGGAAAATGAAACACATTAACAATGTGGTTCTTTCCGTACTCACTAAAAATGATTACTTTTGCCCTTCTTATAATCATTTTGTTTTATACTGTTATAATGTTAGAAATAAAAAATTTACATGCCAATATTAATGGCAAAGAGATATTAAAAGGAATTGATTTGACTGTCAATGCAGGAGAAGTACATGCTATTATGGGTCCTAATGGTTCCGGAAAAAGTACATTAGCTTCTGTTTTAGTCGGAAATCCGGCATTTGAAATCACTAAAGGAAAAATGATTTTCGAAGGGAAAGATTTATCGGAATTATCTCCGGAAGATCGTTCCCGTGAAGGTATTTTCCTGAGTTTTCAATATCCTGTGGAAATTCCGGGTGTAAGCATGGTTAACTTCATGCGGACAGCAGTCAACGAACATCGTAAATACAAAGGATTAGAACCTATTTCTGCTACAGATTTCCTAAAAATGATGAGAGATAAACGAGAGATTGTGGAAATGGATAGTAAACTTTCCGGAAGATCTGTGAACGAAGGTTTTTCCGGAGGAGAAAAAAAGCGGAATGAAATTTTTCAGATGGCTATGTTGGAACCTAAATTATCTATCCTAGACGAAACAGATTCCGGATTGGATATTGACGCCTTGCGTATCGTTGCCAACGGAGTAAACCGTTTGAAAACAAAGGAAAATGCTACCATTTTAATTACACATTACCAACGTTTGCTGGATTACATCAAACCGGATTTTGTACATGTATTATACAAAGGACGTATTGTAAAAAGCGCCGGACCGGAACTGGCTTTGGAGTTAGAGGAAAAGGGTTACGATTGGATTAAAGAAGAAAATGAGTAACAAACAGCAATATATAGATTTATTCAAACAACACCGGCAAGCCATTGAATCTCCATGTGCAGAAGGTTTAAATGCCGTACGAGATCAAGCTTTACAATCTTTTGAAGCAACCGGCTTTCCTGTTTATCAATCGGAAAATTATCAACAAACGAACGTTGAAGCTACTTTTGAACATGATTACGGAATTAATTTCAATCGTTTGCCCATCCCTTTGAATGCAGGAAAAGTTTTCAAGTGTGATGTCCCTAATCTTTCCACCAGTTTATATTTCATGGTGAATGATGCTTTTAGAAAGGAACTCGAACCGAAATCTAAACTCCCGGAAAACGTATTTTCAGGAAGTTTAAATGATTTTTCCTCACAATTTCCATCCATATTTGAAAAATATTACAACAAGCTTTCTGGAGTTTCCAAAGATGGATTAACTGCCTTTAATACGTTGTTTGCACAAGATGGGTATGTTTTGTACATTCCTAAAAACACTATTATCGAACGTCCTATTCAATTAATCAATACTCTTACAGGAAACGTAGACACTCTTTGCAACAGGCGTTTATTAATCATTATTGAAGAAAATTCACAAGGGAAACTCTTGATTTGTGACCATACTGTAGATGATAATAGAAAATTCTTGTCTACACAAGTTGCCGAAATATTTGTTGAAAAGAACGCTATTCTGGATATTTACGAATTAGAAGAAACTTCGTTGCATACAACGCGTTTTTCTTCGACTTACGTTTCCCAGCAAGAAAACTCTAACGTGATGATTAACGGAACCTCCCTTTACAATGGCTTGAGCCGAAATAATTATCATGTTTCTTTAGACGGAGAATTTGCAGAAACCCATCTTTCAGGGATTGCTATTTCAGACGAGAATCAACATACAGACAATTTTGTTGTAGTGAATCATAATGTTCCCAATTGTCAAAGCAACCAATTATTCAAATATGTTTTGGACGGCTCTTCTTCCGGAGTTTTCACCGGCCGGATTGTCGTTGCCCAAAACGCACAGAAAACCAATGCTTATCAAACCAATAAAAATCTTTGTGTAAGTAAAGAATCCCGTATGTATTCAAAGCCACAATTAGAGATTTACGCAGATGATGTTAAATGTTCTCACGGAATGACCACCGGACAATTAGACGAAAATGCTCTGTTTTATTTACGTGCACGTGGAATTTCTGAGAAAGAAGCTCGTTTATTACTGATGTTTGCTTTCACAAGTGATGTTTTAAATACAATCCGGATCGATGCATTAAAAGACAGATTGCATCTATTGGTAGAAAAAAGATTTAAAGGAGAATTAGCTAAATGCGGCAAATGCTGCGAAAACTGCGGATAAATGAATACATTTGATGTCCATAAAATTCGTGAAGATTTTCCAATACTTTCTCGTGAAGTATATGGGAAAAAGCTGGTTTATTTAGACAATGCCGCCACTACACAAAAGCCATGGCAGGTCATCCGGAAAATAGAAGAAGTTTATTCAACTATCAATGCCAATATACACCGGGGAGTACATTATTTGAGCCAACAAGCTACGGAATCTCACGAAAATGCGCGCCGCACAGTACAGGAATTTATCCATGCGGAAAATGCTCGTGAAATTATTTTTACAAGAGGAACTACAGAAGCTATTAACTTAGTAGCTTCAAGCTTCTGCCAAGCTTTTTGTAAAGAAGGTGATGAGATAATCGTATCTGAAATGGAACACCATTCAAATATTGTTCCCTGGCAATTACAAAAAGATATCAGAGGAATTGAATTAAAAGTTGTTCCCATTGATGAAAAAGGTGAATTAAAAATCGAATCTTTTGAAAAGTTATTGACAGAAAAGACAAAACTCGTTGCAATAACTCATATATCTAATGTTTTAGGGACCGTCAATCCTATCCGGGAAATCATAAAAATTGCTCACCAACACAATATTCCGGTATTGATTGATGCTGCACAATCTGTTCAACATCTTCAGATCGATGTACAAGATCTAGATTGTGATTTTTTAGTTTTCTCCGGACATAAAATATATGCTCCTACCGGCATCGGTGTGTTATACGGAAAAGAAAAAATACTGGAACAACTTCCACCGTATCAAGGAGGAGGAGAAATGATTTCCACTGTCTCTTTTGAAAAAACCGTTTTCAACGAATTACCTTTCAAATTTGAGGCCGGCACTCCAGATTATGTGGGTTCTTCCGGATTAGCGGAGGCTTTATGTTACGTAAATAATATCGGCTTAAAGGAAATTCTATCTTACGAAAACGATTTATTAGAATATGCCACGCAAAAGCTTTCGGAAATTGACGGTATGCATTTCTTTGGGACTTCTGATCATAAAAGTAGCGTGATTTCTTTCTTAGTTAAAGATATACATCATTATGATATGGGTATGCTGCTTGATAGAATGGGAATTGCCGTTCGTACCGGACATCATTGCGCCCAACCTTTAATGCATCGTTTGGGTGTGGAAGGAACGGTACGGGCCTCTTTTGCTTTTTACAATACCAAAGAAGAAATAGACATCTTGGTTGCTGGGATACGGAAAGTTGTAACGATGTTCTCTAAATAGAAATTATGCTGGCTCCTTTTTTACACAAAGATATTATAGAAGCCGGATGTGATGAAGCTGGAAGAGGGTGTTTAGCCGGTGCGGTTTTCGCTGCTTCTGTTATTCTTCCTAAAGATTTTGTGTGCAAAGAGTTAAATGATTCCAAACAATTGACAGAAAAACAGCGATATGCTTTAAGAATAATTATCGAAAAAGAAGCTATTGCTTGGGCTGTAGGATGTGTATCTCCTGAAGAAATTGATTCTATCAACATCTTGAATGCATCTTTTTTAGCCATGCATAGGGCGGTAGATCAATTAAATCTTAAACCAGAACACCTTCTAATTGACGGAAATAAGTTCAAACCTTATCAGAATATTCCACATACCTGCATTATAAAAGGAGATGGAAAATATTTACCGATTGCTGCCGCTTCCGTTTTAGCCAAAACGTATCGTGACGATTATATGATGGAACTTCATAAAGAATTCAATGTGTATAATTGGGATAAAAATAAAGGATATCCCACTATGAAACATCGAGCTTCTATTGCTCAATTTGGCGCAACTTCTTACCACAGAAAGAGTTTTACATTGTTACGATAAAATTATTTGATTGAATCTTGTTTTTATCTCAACGCTCATTTTTATTGTTATTTTCAAAAAAAATAATTACCTTTGCGAAATTTTGGCGACATTTTGAATCAAATGAAAGATAAAAAATAGCATTTTATCGTAATTACCCTTAAATTCTTGCTTTCTCATTTGAACCAGAACGTCAGCCAGTAAAATTTCTAAATTTAACTTCTCAACTTGACATGGCAAACGAAACTAAAGTAAAAAACTTGGATCGAGTAGTTATTCGGTTTTCGGGAGATTCCGGAGATGGTATGCAATTGGCTGGAAATATTTTCTCCAATTTATCTGCCGTTTTTGGGAATGAGATAACTACATTTCCTGATTTTCCTGCGGAGATTCGCGCTCCTCATGGTACTTTAAGCGGTGTTTCCGGATTTCAAGTACATCTCGGATCTAAAAAAGTTTACACTCCGGGAGATAAAGCCGATGTATTAGTGGCTATGAATCCGGCAGCGTTGAAGGTAAATGCTAAAACATTAAAACCAGATTCCATTGTAATTATTGACTCTGACTCTTTCCAAGAAAACGATCTGAAAAAAGCTTTATTTGAAACCAATAATCCATTCATAGAATTAGGATTACATTCTGTTCAAATAGTTTCGGCTCCCATCACAAGTTTGTGCAAAAGTTGTTTAGAAGGAATTGCAGATAATAAGCAAGCATTGAGAAGTAGAAATATATTCGCATTAGGATTGGTTTGCTGGCTTTTCGGACGTCCACTAGATATTGCGGAACATATGCTTAGTAAAAAATTCTCCAAAAAGCCTACAGTACTCCAAGCAAATCTCATGGTATTGACTTCCGGCTATAATTATGGGCATAACATCCAAGCAAGTGTATCTACTTATAGGATAGAAACTGTAAATACCACAAAAGGATTTTATACAGATATCAACGGAAATAAAGCTGCAGCTTACGGTTTGATTGCTGCTGCAGAAAAAGCAGGTTTACAATTATTTCTAGGACGTTATCCTATTAC
>JAVBMM010000064.1:0-2738 GCA_031552425.1 Bacteroidales bacterium
ATTCTAAATTAAAATAACATACTTTAGAATCAGAATAAAAGATTCCTTCTTCAATATATGAAATATATTGAGGTCTACTTGCTTTTACTCCTTTAACATTTACTTTTCTAATTTCTGAAGTTTCATCATAAAAATTAGAAATAGTAAAAATTTTAGGCATTTTATGGCATAAATATTCGGTTGAAGATTTATTTTCCATAAAAATCTCTCCTTTTTTGCCACATTTAAATTCGAAGATATCTTCCTTATTTGAAATAATAATATTATTCTCTTTTGTTTGGCCATACAGATTTAAAGATAAGAGGAATAGAAAAAAACTACATAAAACCTGTATTATTCTCAAACAATCCTTGTTTACTAGTAAAACAGTAATATCCATGATGTATAAATAGCAATATTTTGATCTAATAATTTTACATACAAAAATTCAGCATCATTCTTAGCAACTTGTATAATAACTAAAAAGACTAAAGCAAAGATAGATTTTTTTATTTGTCAATACTTTATTTTGTAGTTATAAGATAAAATTATACTTTTGCAATTAAAATGAATTTGTAATGATTACAATTTAATAATGAATTCAACTAAACAAATAAAGAATCAGCTTTTACATTACAACATAAAACCTTCATTGCATCGAATGGAGGTATTAAAATATTTATTGAAATACAAAAACCATCCGACAGTAGATATGGTTTTTAATGAGTTACATCCCTCAATTCCCACTTTATCTAAAACTACAGTATATAATACACTCAAATTACTGGAAGAATCAGGAGCAATACAATCGTTAAATATAGATGAAAAAAATGTACGTTATGATGCTGATTTATCATCTCATGCCCATTTTAGATGTAAGACATGTGGTAAAATATATGATATATCATTGGAAGAAGAAAAAATAATTCAACAATCCAACATCAAACAATCGGTTCTTTTTCAAATTACAGAATGTCAGGTTTATTACAAGGGTTATTGCAAAGACTGTTTAACAGATTAAGATTCGACTAATTAAATATAACATTTTAATAAATTAAAAACTAATTCAATGAACAAAAAATTTATTTGCACCGTTTGTGGTTATGTTCACGAAGGGCCGGAAGCGCCAGAAAGATGCCCCCAATGTAAACAACCTCAATCAAAATTCAAAGAAATGGAGGAAACAGAAGGTGCCCTGCAATTCTGTGACGAACATCGATTGGGTGTAGCCAAAGGTGTTGATGTGGAAGTATGGCAAGGATTACAAGCTCACTTTATGGGAGAATGTACCGAAGTAGGCATGTATCTAGCCATGAGCCGTCAGGCTGACCGTGAAGGTTATCCTGATGTTGCGGAAGCATTCAAACGTTATGCCTGGGAAGAAGCAGAACATGCTGCAAAATTTGCCGAACTTCTAGGAGAAGTAGTTTGGGATACTAAAACTAACTTAAAAAAACGAATGGAAGCTGAAGCCGGTGCTTGCGAAGATAAAAAACGAATTGCAACCAGAGCAAAAGAGTTAAACCTTGACGCAATTCATGATACTGTACACGAAATGTGTAAAGATGAAGCTCGTCACGGCAAAGGTTTCGAAGGGCTATACAATCGTTATTTCAAAAAATAAAAATATTTTTCCGTCATTGCAAAGACATAACCTGAAGCAATGACGGTTACAATAATTTATAAATAGCAATAATATGCGCTACACTACCTCCCAGGCAGAAAAGATGAAATACAAAATGCATATAAGGCTTGCGAAGCGAATAAAAAATAGCGCCTGCTATATATGAAACACCTCCTCCAATCAACCACCAAAGCGCAGCCATTGCATTCCGGGCAGCCAGACAATCAGCAAATGGTTTGATAGCAACAACAATAGCAATCCCCATGACGACATAACACAGGGTTTCCAAATGGCTATGCTCCTTCAACCGTATAAAACTGAGTAAAAGGCCAAATGCAGCAGCAAGCCAGACAAAACCAAAAATCCCCCAGCCCCATCCTGAAGCATGCCGCATCGTTATTAAAGTCACCGGAGTATATGTTCCGGCAATGTGTAGATAAATAGCTCCGTGATCAAATTTCCGTAACAACTCTTTCTTTTTTCCTGGAGGACAGGCATGATACCAAGTTGAACTGACATAAGAAGACAACATCCCGAACAAATACACACAGACGCTAACTACTGCCCAGTGAGGTTCTAAAGTATTGAAAGCCTTCTTCAAAAGGAAGTAACCGGCAACCACTCCTAACAAAATCCCGACTCCATGGCTAAGTGTATTAGTCAATTCCTCACCAATTGTATATCGTCGAAAAGTCGTTGATGTCTTTTTTACCATGGGATAAAGGTAAGTATTATTTCCTCACAGAAAGTATATTTTATTAGAGAGTGTAAATTCATTAGAATTTTCTGAATAAGAAAAACCTGAAACAGTAAAATCCAATATTCAGGAGATTTTATTGTTTCAGGTTTTGTCTGAGTAATTTAACTTTTAGTGATCCGAGCGGGATTCGAACCCACGACCCACAGCTTAGAAGGCTGTTGCTCTATCCAGCTGAGCTACCGGACCATCCTTAATTTTTGCGAGTGCAAAGGTAAAGAAATTAAAGTGATTTACAAATAAATCAAAAGAAAAGTTTGGAAAAGTCTCTAGACTCCCGATGAAGCCCTTGCCGCGAACAGTAAATAGAATAAACCGAGAAGCATTGAGACCAAACAATGAATTTTACAAACCACAATTAAATTCCTGATAAATACC
>JAVBMM010000029.1:0-11835 GCA_031552425.1 Bacteroidales bacterium
CGATATACTTAGCTTAGCTGTTTTAACTCCTCCCGGAGAATGGGAAGCAGACATGGTTTTTGGTAGTACGCAACGAATGGGTATTCCTATGTTTTTTGGAGGCCCTTCTGCAGGGTATCTATCTGCTAAAGATGATTACAAACGTATTATTCCGGGACGTATTATAGGTGTTTCTAAAGATAAGTTCGAAAAGCAAGCTTTACGTATGGCTTTACAAACCAGAGAGCAAAATATTAAGCTGGAAAAAGCAACTTCCAATATTTGTACTTCTCAAGCGTTATTGGCAAGTATGGCTTCTTTTTATGCGGTGTACCATGGTCCGCAAGGAATTAAAAATATTGCAACCAGAATACATTCTTATGCCGGATTTTTATCACAAGAACTAAAATCTTTGGGATATACCCAGGAAAATATCAATTTTTTTGACACATTAAAAGTCAAACTTTCTCCGGATGTTTCATTGAATATATTGCAAGAGACAGCTTTGGAGTGTAAAGTAAATTTTCATTATTATGATTCCGGAGAAATAGGTATCAGTTTAGATGAAACTACCCTTCCTGAAGATATTGGGGTTTTGCTTTATATCTTCTCTACTGCAATAAACAAAGAATATCTTTTACAAAAAGATATTTCTCAAGCAATATCTTTTGAACAAAAATTTGTGAGAACCACTCCTTTTTTAACTCATGAGGTTTTCAATTCTTATCATACAGAAACAGAATTGATGAGATACATTAAACGTCTTGACAGAAAAGATATTTCTTTAGCACATTCTATGATTTCATTAGGCTCTTGTACCATGAAATTGAATGCTGCATCAGAATTACTTCCTTTAGGACGTCCGGAATTTGCATGCATACACCCTTTTGCTCCGAAAGAACAAGTAGAAGGCTACATGGAATTAATAGAAAATTTAGAAGATTATCTAAAAGTTATTACCGGATTATCCGGAGTAAGCTTTCAACCTAATTCCGGAGCTGCCGGAGAGTACGCCGGATTGATGACCATTCGAGCATATCAGGCATCAATCAAACAATCTCACAGAAATGTAGTTTTAATTCCGGAATCCGCTCACGGAACAAATCCTGCGAGTGCTGTCCGTGCGGGATATCAAACGGTTATTGTTGCTTGTAATGATCAAGGGAATACAGATATAGAGGACTTAAAAAATAAAGTTAAAGAAAACCGGGATCATTTGGCTGCATTGATGATTACTTATCCGTCCACTCATGGAATATTCGAATCTGACATCATAGAAATATGTAAAATAATTCATGACAATGGAGGACAAGTATACATGGACGGAGCCAACATGAATGCCCAAGTGGGATATACAAATCCAGGTATCATTGGAGCGGATGTTTGTCACCTAAATTTGCACAAAACGTTTGCCATTCCTCACGGAGGCGGAGGTCCGGGAGAAGGTCCTATTTGTGTAGCTCAACATTTAATTCCGTTCTTACCTTGTACAGAACAATATGAATCATGTTCCGAGAATGTGGTTTCTTCTTCTCCTTTCGGAAGTGCCGGAATCCTTCCAATCACATACGGCTATATTCGTTTGATGGGTGCCGAAGGATTATTATCTGCAACCACTGCTGCTATTATCAATGCAAATTATCTAGCAGCTTGTCTTAAAGATGCTTATGGAATCGTTTATACTGGTGATAAAGGACGTGTAGGTCATGAATTAATTTTAGAATGCCGTATATTAAAAGAAAAATCAGGAATTTCCGAAACAGACATCGCCAAACGTTTAATCGATTACGGATTTCATGCTCCTACCCTATCTTTCCCTGTTCCGGGAACTTTAATGATAGAACCTACAGAAAGCGAAAGTTTAAAAGAATTGGATCATTTTGTAGAAGCTATGTTAACTATTCGTTCAGAAATTGAAGAAGTAATAAACGGATCTGCCGACAAAGAAGATAATGTTCTCGTTAATGCCCCACATCCGGAATATGAAGTTACAGCTGATGAATGGACGCATAGTTATCCTCGAAGCAAAGCTGCTTATCCATTAAAACAAACCAAAGAAAATAAATTTTGGGTAAATGTTGCACGGATAGATAATGCTTATGGTGACCGTAATTTGGTAACTTGCGCTTGTAATTAATTTTTCTAAACAATTTTGTTCCATACTTGTTTTAACAAAAATGGAAAATTAAACAAATATTTAAGTTAAACATTATAAAAATTTAAAGTTATGTTGAAAGAAAAAATGGAAGTTGCATTGAATAAACAAGTAAATGCAGAATTATGGTCAGCTTATTTGTATCTTTCTATGTCTTATGATATGGGTGATAAAGGTTTTCCCGGTATGCAAAGTTGGTTTGCTCATCAAGCAGAAGAAGAATTTAAACACGCATCAAAAATAGCAAATCATATCATGTCAACGGATGGCAAAGTAAAACTTACACCTATTGAAGAAGTTCGTCAAGAATGGAATTCTCCGAAAGATGCGTTTGAAGATACCTTAATGCACGAAAAGAAAGTGACTAAAATGATTTACGATTTGTTGGAAATGGCTAATGAATTAAAAGATTATCCAACAGCAAGCATGTTACAATGGTTTGTTGACGAACAAGTAGAAGAAGAAGAAACTCCAAGAGACATTTTGGCTGCTATCAAAAAAATTGAAAAGAACGAAGCCGCC
Organism: Bacteroidales bacterium; assembly: GCA_031552425.1. Classification (GTDB taxonomy): domain Bacteria; phylum Bacteroidota; class Bacteroidia; order Bacteroidales; family Azobacteroidaceae; genus JAISFI01. The sequence continues at coordinate 2,657 of JAVBMM010000029.1, forward strand.
ATGTATATGTTAGATAAATCATTAGGAAAGAGAAAAGATTAATCATTTACATGGATTTTCTCGAACACACTTTTTTCCAACATGCGCTTTGGGGCAGTCTATTTACCTGTATTGTTTGTGGAATTGTAGGTACATACATTGTCTCAAAGCGTTTGGTTTTTATAGGAGGAGGCATTACCCATGCTTCTTTCGGCGGACTCGGATTAGGGTTTTGGTTGGGAATTAATCCAATTTTTTCTGCATTATTATTTTCCATTGTATCTGCATTCGGTGTAGAATGGTTATCAAAGAAACAGGATGTTCGCGAAGATTCTGCCATTGCTGCATTCTGGTCTCTTGGCATGGCAGTAGGAGTCATTTTCATCTTCTTAACACCCGGATATGCTCCTAATATTTCAAGTTATCTCTTCGGAAACATCCTCACTATCACTCAACAAGACTTGTGGTTACTCATTGGATTAACTATCTTACTTATCGCAGGATTCTCCTTGTTTTTCAACCAGATTCTTTATACCGCTTTCGATCGTGATTTCGCAATAACCAAAGGAATCCATGTTCGTTGGATAGAAAACCTGATGATGTTAGCTATTGCGGTCACTATTGTTTGTTCTATCCGTTTAGTAGGAATCATGCTACTTTTGTCATTACTTACAATTCCTCAGATGACTGCTAATTTATTTACTTCCCGTTTCAAAAACATCATCTATTTTTCAATCTTTTTTGGGTTGACAGGTTGTTTTTCCGGTCTTTTACTTTCTTACTACATTAATGTTCCATCCGGAGCAATGATCATCTTTGTACAAGTTATCATCTTCCTCTGTTGTAAAACAGCCATTTTTATCCATGAAAAAGCAATAAAATGTTGATTTTTCTGTTATAATTCAAGGTTGCAAATGAACCTTGTATTGTTTGTGATAAAAAAAATATATTATATTTTCTTTTCTATATTGTTACTCGCTTCTTGTACATCAAGCAAGAATACGAGAGGTACACGTTTTTATCACGCCCTAAACACTCGTTATAATATCTATTTTAACGGGAAGGAAGCTTATAATGAAGCACTAAAAGCCCAACTGCAAGGCTATAAAGAAGACTATTCCGACTTTATATATATGTATCCTACAAGTTCTTTGCCCAAAAACAAAGAAACAATTGGTGGTCCATTCGACAGAACCATTGAAAAATCAGCAAAAGCAATCAAACAACATTCAATTAAAGCTAAACCAAAGAAAAAACCCGGAAAAAGCAGGGATGCCGAATACCAAAAATACTTGAATAGAGAAGAATATAATCCATTTTTATATCATTCCTGGTTAATCATGGGAAAAGCTCAATTTCATAACGGAGATTTTCTAACAGCTTCAGGAACTTTCTCTTATATCAGCAGACATTATATCAATGATGATCCAAAGATTTCATACGAAGCAAAAATATGGCAGGCTCGTTGTTATTCCGAGATGGAATGGTTTTATGAAGCCGAAGACATTTTAAGAAAAGTCAACAATGAAAAACTTCCTTCTCAGTTGAATAATCTATTTTCCTCTGTTTATGCAGATTACCTGATCAAAGTTAAAACGTATCAAGATGCACTCCCCTATCTCGATATTGCTATTCGAGCTGAAAAAAATAAAACACAAAAGAATAGAATGAAATATTTATCAGGACAGATATATACCTACTTAGGAAATGATGCTGCTGCCTATAAAGTATTTTCTGAAGTGGCTGGATCTTCCGCTCCTTATCCGTTAACATTCAGCGCACAAATCCGGGAAACAGAAACTTACAAATTCGGAGACACAAAGAAAATTATCGGTAAACTTAAAAAGATGTCTAAAAGCTCCAAAAATGCAGAATATCTTGATCAGGTGTATTATGCTTTGGGAAATGTTTATTTAAGTATCCCGGATACAACAAATGCTGTAGAAAGCTATAAAACAGGAGCAGAAAAAAGTGTTGCCGGAGGAATGGATAAAGCTCTCTGCTTAATAAAACTCGGAGATATTTATTTCCGGAAAAAGAATTATGTGCAAGCTCAACCTTGTTATTCCGGAGCATTGGGAGTCATCAAAAAAGAATATAAAGACTATGAAAGAGTTTCCAAACGTTCGGAAGTTTTAGGTGAATTAGTAATAAACTATGAATCTGTCACATTACAGGACAGTCTACAACGATTGGCCGCTATGCCGGAAAAAGAAAGGATGGCCGTTATAGATAAAATCATAGAAGGAGTAAAAAAAGCAGAAAAAGAAGCAAAAGAAAAGGCAGATAAAGAAGAATTTATGGCTAATAGGATAGAAGATCTTCCGGATCTTACACCCATTGGACGTAAACCATCCGGAGGAATACCGGCTCCTACTATGCTGGGAGATAATTCTTTTTATTTTTACAATGTACAATCTGTAAATATTGGAAAAACAAACTTCCAAAGCAAATGGGGACGAAGGAAACTAGAAGATAACTGGAGAAGAAGAAACAAAATAGTCTCAGGATTTGAAGAAAACGAAAGTACAGCAGAAGTTCAAAACGAGTCAATACAAGATACATCAAAAATTATGAGTGAAACTCCGGAAGTGCCCGGAGATTTATCCACTGATACGAAAGATCCGAAATTCTATCTACAACAGATACCTTTAACTGAAGAAGATATCAATGCATCTAATGTTATTATCAAAGATGGTTTATATAACATGGGATTGATATATAAAGATAAATTGGAAGATATGCCTTTGGCTATCGAAACATTTAACCAGCTAATTAACCGTTTCCCTGACAATGAATTTTTAATGGAAACATATTATCATTTGTATCTCATTTACTTGCGGTTAGACGATAAAGAGATGGCAGATCTTTACAAAAACAAGATCAAATCAGAGTTCCCAAAGAGTGATTATGCAGTTGCTATGGCCGATCCTAATTATGAATACAACATACGCATGATGGATGTCGTCCAAGATTCCATTTATGAAAAAACATATAATGATTATCTGTCAGGAAATGCATCGTCAGTAAGAAAAAATTATGATTTGGTCAGAGAAAAATATACGCAAAGTAAATTGATGCCTAAGTTTATGTTTCTTAATGCTTTGAGTTATGTTCAAACCGGTCAACAAGAAGAATTCAAAACTTATTTAAAAGAATTACTGGAAAAATATCCGGATGCTGATGTAAGTGTATTGGCAGGAGATATTTTAAAAGGATTCTCAAAAGGAAGAAAACTTGGAGATAGCGCTCCTATGAAAGGAATGATGTTCAATATCTATTTCGGAGCTTCGGAAGACGGAACTTTCCAACCGGATTCTACTCTCAAATTTTCACAAGAAATGAATACTCCTTATACGATGATGTTGATTTATCCTTCCAAGAAAATCAACGAAAATCTGCTTCTATTCGATGTTGCAGCTTACAACTTCGGTAACTTTATGATTAAAGAATTTGACTTGGTTTTTGAAACTTTTGGTGACATCAGTATGCTTCAAATACAAGGATTCAGTAATTATGAAGAAATCATGCAATACTATAAAATGATACATGAACCTGAAGGATATGCGAAAAGTATTGATCCGCAAATCATTATCATGCCTATTTCTATTGACAATTATGGTGTTTTGATGAAAGGAAAAAGCTTACAGGAATATATTGATTTCTTCGAATCTCATTTTGGAGAAAATAATAAATCTATGATAGGACAATGGAAAGCAAGACAAAAAGAAGAAGAAATAAAAGAAGTTGAAAAATCTTTGGAAGAACCGGAAAAATCAACAATAAGCGTTTCTCCTCCGGGAATGGAAAAAGATACAATAACAATTCCTGAAAAACAACCTGAAATAAAACCAGTTGTAATTGATTCTACAAAGATTATTCAACCTAAACCTGAAGAAAAGCAAGATACGGCATTTGTTCCGCGTCCTGTTATAACAGAACAACAATTAGAAGAGGGAGTCAATAAAGCTGCTGGAACTATTTACGAAGGATCGGAAAAAGTGAGTCGTTCATTGAATGAATTTTCAAATGATCCTATAAGAAGTATCATGGGTGTTTTCTCTAAAAAGAAAAAGAAAAATGCCATCGATGAATATGTTGAACAGCAACAAAAAGAAGAAAAAGCTCAACAAAAAGAATTAAAAGAAAAACAAAAAGCAGAAGAAAAAGCAAAATACGAGGAACAAAAACGATTGGAAGAAGAACGTAAAAACGCCATCAAGAAGCAAGAAGAGGAAGAAAAAGCCATTCTGAAAGCGAAAGAAGCACAAGAAAAAGAATTGGAAAGACTTAAACAATCGGAAATAAAACAGAAAGAAAACGAGAAAAAGCAAAAAGCCAAAGAAAAAGAAGAAGCCCGTAAACAAAAAGAAAAAGAATATAAACTCTTACAAAAACAAAAGGAAAACGAGCGTAAAGAAAAAGAACGACTTAGGGAAGAAGATCGGAAAAAGAAAGAAGCTGAACGAAAAGCACTACAAAAAAAGAAGGAAGAAGAGCGTAAAGCGAAAGAAAAACAACGTGAATCCGGGAAAAAGTGAAACATTTCAAGGAACTGTCCCTTTTTTCTTGATAAAAAAGGAACCAAAAACTAATTTCATTGAAAGTGCTACGTTCGGCTCTGGGTATGCAAGCATACCCAGAGCTTAAATGCACTTTTCAAGGCTTGCATCCAAATGACTAAAAAATACTACGTTACGGCTAAACGAATCGAACTCACTCCGCCTACGGCTCCGCTCAAACAACGCTTCGTTTTTAACGCCTCCACTATATATTTTTCTTAACGCCATTTGCCCGAGGCCATTATGGACTCACCGGTAAAAGCATGTGTCATTGAAAAAGAAGTATAAGATATAAATGTAACAAAAGTCAAGATAACTCCACTATTCCAAAGGAATTTCTTGTGGATAACCAGGAACAAAACTCGGAGAAACTCCGGGATTAGAAGATGAAGCATCGATATAATCTTTGATTCCAGCCTGATTCAAACGAGGATAATATCCAAATTTAATATCTATTGTTTTGAATACCAATAAATCATTACGAATCCTGATTCCTACACCTATGCCTCCATATAAATGATCCCGAAGAAATAATTTATTACCTGCCGTGATCCATCCAATATCACCAAAAGTGTAAAAAAGGAAACGGAAACCAATCAGGTTAAGCGGAGAAAAAAAATCAGACTCCATATTCATCATCAATATCTCCTGCCCGTTCACAAAATCACTGTAATCTGAAGTTTTTAAAGAACTAAGATCACTGTAATATAAAACATTTTCTACAACTCTTGTCGGATTCAAGACTTTTGCATAACTCAAATTAAAAAACTGTCGTATACGCCCGGCTCCCAGATGTAGCAAAGGTGAAAAATATTGGAGTTCTCCCTTCAAAACACCCTCATACATACGTGAAGGAGTAAAATAAGAAGAGACTGCTCCACTAACATAGTAATTTCCTGATCGATATTGTTGACCTTTAGAAATACTCAAAGAAGCATACATTCCTTCAGATGATTTCAAAAACTGATTCCATCCTGCTTGTACAGAAACATTATATCCATATGCCAAGTTTTCAGTAACTCCATAATTATGAATCAAATACTCACGATAATATGCTTGCTGATAAAGAGAAATCTGTCCTAATAACATTTTTCTTCTTACATATTGGTAAGGAAATCTATCAAAAGAAGGATGTACATATTTATACGAAGGATATTTTTCCAAATAACTGAATGCTAACACCAATCGACGAGTTGCAGATGGATGAGGGATATCAAACGCCCGTCCTAAAGAAACAGAAAAGTTATTGTTATGATCGGGAGAAATAGAATCCCAACCAGCTACATTTGTCCGATATTTATATAAATCATAAAATGCCTGTCCAAAATATTTATAAGAAGTTTGTAATGGACGTTCTGCCGATAAATGTAAAAATTGAGATTCAATATCATCTTGGTAAGAAGCTTCCATATCTATGAAAGTTCGCATTAAATTAGAATATTTATAACTAAAACCATAACCAAATTTCTGATCATAGTTATTCCCATATATCAAATCAAAACTAACTCGATCTCCAAGTCCTATAAAATTACGGTTAAAAATCTCTACATCTGCTTTAGAAAAAGATAAACTGTTTACATTCACTCCAACAGGAAAAATATCCCTGACAACGACTTGTACATCTACCATATCAGATAGAGGTATGGGAATAATTGAAATACGTGCATCATTAATATATCCAAGGTTCCTGAGATAAGCTTCCGTTTCGGCAATAATCATAGGATTTACTGACTGACCTGCTTTGAATTGTAAATTATTCCGTACAATGCTTCGCTTAGTAGATGAATGAAGTTTATTGGCAACTTTATTAAACGTATTTTCAGTTACCATAGAATCCGGATGAAGCACATTAGTACCAAATGGGTCTAAAACTATTATTTCGATTTTACGAATAGTTTTACCTTCATAAGGACGGTATTCTTGATCGATTGGTACATTTTCTACCGGATTAGTAACTGGAACAGATGGTTCTTTTATTACAGTAGAGTATATTTTTTGAGTCCATTTCTTTTTTTGTGAAATATTCTTCAAATCTTTATATATTTCCGGAATTTCCTGTACTGTAGTATCAGAAGCCTGTATATTTCTAGTATTATGATCAGATGGGTGATTTTCTTGTGCGTAAATTCTTCCTATCATAAAAAAACAATAAAACACAAAAGCATAATATTTTATTTTTTTCAGCTTTTGTGTTTTACTCAATAACATATGTAGATTAACGGTAATCATCCACTATTTAATATGCTTATGGTTTCTATTGTAAGCAAGCGTTTCTTTAATTTATCAAAATTATTCCTTCGAATGCGCAAAATCATTTTACAAATTATATCGAAATGTTGACTAACCACCTCTGGATTTTCTTCTTTTACTACTCTCATTATAGCATTTAAGAATGGATATTCAAAAGTAATTTCAACTTCCTCATCTACTGTCTTCTCAATTATCTTAGCATTGGAAACTGCCTCTGATGCGGCAGCCCTATATGCAGATATTAATCCTCCGGTGCCCAGTTTCACTCCACCGAAGTATCTTATTACAACAATTAAAATGTCAGTAAGTTCGTGGGAATTTATTACACCTAAAATAGGCTTTCCTGCCGTTGATGAAGGTTCACCATCATCATTGACCCGAAAATTCTGCCGTTCAGGTCCTAGCATACAGGCCCAACAGACATGGCGTGCATCATAATATTTCTTTCGGAATCCTTCAACAATCGCTTTAATCTCCTCTGCAGATTTTACAGGAACAATAAATGCAATAAACTTACTTCTTTGTTCCGTATATATTCCTTCGGAGGCTATTTCAATTGTTCTGTAAGTATCCCTCATTAATCCAATTTATGAATAACCAGTCCGGATCTTAATTTTGGTTCAAACCATGTAGTTTTGGGAGGCATAATATTATCTGTGTCGGCAATATCCATCAATTGTTTCATAGTTACCGGATATAAGGCCAAAGCCATTTTCATTTCTCCACGATCCACTCTCTTTTTCAATTCTCCCAAACCACGGATACCTCCTACAAAATCAATTCGTTTATCTGAACGCAAATCCTTAATACCTAATATTTCGTCCAGAATCAAATCAGAAGAAACAGTTACATCTAATACGGCAATAGGATCATTATCATTATAAGTTCCCTCTTTAGCAGTCAAAGAATACCATTTACCGGAAAGATACATAGAAAAGTTATGAAGACCCTGTGGTTTATATATTTCTGTCCCTTTTTCTTCCAATATAAAATTTTTCTTCAAGGCGTTCAAGAATTGTTCATCTGTCAAACCATTCAGATCTTTTACCACCCGGTTGTAGTCAATAATATTTAATTGGTTATCTGGGAAACATACTGCCAAAAAGTACATATATTCCTCATTTCCCTTATGGTTAGGATTTTGTTTTCTTTTTTCATCTCCCACCAATGCAGCAGCAGCACTCCGATGATGTCCATCTGCTATGTACAAATAAGGGATTCCTGCAAAAATATCCGTTATCCTTTTGATAACAGATTCATCTTCTATTAACCAAAAATGATGTCCGAAACCATCAGGAGCTACAAAATCATATTCCGGTTCTTTTTGAATAATTTTTGTAACGATACTATCTAATTCATCATTGTGAGGATAAGCGAAAAATACCGGTTCGATATTCGCGTTATTGATACGAACATGCTTCATACGATCTTCTTCTTTGTCTCTACGGGTCAATTCATGTTTTTTGATCTTCCCGTTCATATAATCATCTACGTATGCACAAACAACCAAACCATATTGCGTTTTGCCATTCATAGTTTGTGCATATACATAATAATTTTCTTTCGAATCTTGCAACAACCAACCTTTTTCTTGAAATTTAATGAAATTTTCCTTTGCTTTTTCGTACACTTTAGATTCGTGTTCGTCTGTCCCTACAGGAAAATCAATTTCCGGTTTAATGATGTGATACAATGATTTTTCATTGCCATCAGCTTCTATACGGGCTTCTTCCGAATTCAACACATCATATGGACGGGAAGCTACTTGTTCTACTATGCTTTTAGGAGGACGAACACCTTTGAATGGTTTGATGATTGCCATAAACGTATAATTAAATGATTATTTGCAAATGATGATTATTTTGCAAAGTTAGAATTTTTTCCGGAATTTTTCAGAAAAAGATGTTTAAGCGACATCGTATTGAATCAAAAACAATATCCCGTCGTTATAAAAAATGCTTTAGCATTTACTTCTTGAGCAAGAGGAAAAATAGATTCATAGATACCTGATAAACGTATTTTAGTAAACTGATAGGAAATACCAAAATCTAAAGCATATGAAACTCCATCAGTACTCCAAAATGAAAAATTAGGTCCTGCTAACAAGTCAATCGCATGCTTTCTTTCTTGCTTGTATACATTATAGCTACCCATAATTGAAAAAACAATTCTATCCGCACCTCTTTTCCATCCGGTATCCAAATCATTTTTATAATAACTATACTTTAGACCTAGCATCAGTGAAGTATTTTCGCTTAAAGCAGGGGCATATATTTTACAGAAGAATTCTGCAGCATAACCATCATAATATATATCATCGATAAATATTCCAGTATACCCTATTTCCGGAATAAAAGTATATTGTATTTTGTTTTTATATTTGAATAC
>JAVBMM010000148.1:0-25535 GCA_031552425.1 Bacteroidales bacterium
CTCCATTTCCTTGCAAATCCAGGATAAGACTTTTCATCCCTGCCTTCTCTAATTTTTTGAACGCCTCTACAAACTCATCATGTGTAGTTCCAGCGAACCGGGAAATATTAATATACCCCACTGAATCGTTTGCCATGTAAGCAGCTTCCAGACTATAAATAGGAATTTTATCCCGGATAATTTTAAATTCTATCAATTTAGATTCTCCCTGGCGAAGGACTTTTACTCTTACTTCCGTTCCTTTCCGTCCCTTCAAACGCTTCATGATATCGGTATTTTTCATTTTTACTCCGGCAATCAGCGTATCATTTACCATAATAATGCGGTCTCCGGCAATTAAACCTACCTTTTGTGAAGGGCCTCCGGCAATTACCTGAACAACATACAAAGTGTCGGTAAGCATATTAAACTGTATACCAATACCTTCAAAATTTCCCTGTAAAGGTTCATTCATTTCTTTCACTTCATCTTTATTCATGTAGTTGGAATGTGGATCCAATTCGGCCAACAAAGCTATAATGGCATCTTCCGTCACTTTTTCACCATCAACTTTATCTACATAATAATTATTGATAGCAAAAATCACCCATTGTAGTTTTTCCATAGACTTTTGTCCGACAGAAAAAAAGACAACACAAAAAGATATAACTATAGACAGAATTATTTTTTTCATCTGATTTTTATTTTAACAGGAACATACTTACTCACATCCTTTCCAAAAGAAAGAAGTTCCCTTACAATTGAAGAACTAACATGTGCATATTCCGGTTCTGTAAACAATATAAAAGTGTCAATGCCTGATATTTGACGGTTGACATCAGCAATGTTTTTTTCGTATTCAAAATCATTGATTGATCGTATTCCACGAAGAATAAATTTCGCTCCGATTTCTTTGGCAAAATCAACAGTCAGGTTTTCATAAGAAGAGACACTGATTCTCGAATCACCGGCAAATAATTCCGAAATCATACTAATACGTTCTTCTAAAGAAAAGAAGGTTTTTTTATTTTTGTTAACTCCTATGGCGATGACAATTTCGTCTACAAGATCTAAAGCTCTTGTAATTATCGACATGTGACCGATAGTTATCGGATCAAATGTACCGGGGAATATCGCTATTTTTTTCATTTGTATTTAATAAAAGTCGCTTTTAGCGTCTGAAGCGAATTTGCTGTATGAGTAGTTGTTGAAATTTTAGTATATCCACCACTCTCTTTTTTCTGTATGTCTTCGGTAGTTTGTACGGAAGGATTTACATGAGTAACTTCAACTCCTCCAAGAATAATCGCATCCGCTCCTTTTTGTTTAGCTATTTTTTCAATTTCTTCCTGAGCTTTTTGAATACTGGAGAAACTTTGGGGAGTAGCATCAATATAACCCATTGATTCATAATTTCTCGGAATATCTTTCCAATCTACAAATACATCAACATTATTCGTTGGTGCATATGATTTTCCAATATAACTGGTGGTTACTCCACAAGAAGAAAGGGTAACCATGGATGTTACCAAAAGAAACATAATCAGGCAAAAAGATAAAAATAGTTTTAGGGTTTTCATTCCTTCATTGTTTATAATATGATTGCTATACATCTTCTTCTACAACGAGATTACCAATAATAAAGTTCTGCCGTTCCATGGTATTTTTTCCCATATAAAACTCCAACATTTCTTTTACGGCATCTTGTTTTTTCATTGTTACAGGATCAAGACGCAGATCTTTTCCAATAAAATTTTTGAATTCACCGGGCGATATTTCACCTAATCCTTTGAAACGTGTAATTTCCGGATTTGGGCCTAATTTTTTAATGGCATCGATACGTTCTTCCTCAGAATAACAATATGTAGTTTCTTTTTTGTTCCTAACCCGGAATAGTGGTGTTTGTAAAATAAACACATGGTTATTTTTAATCAAATCTGGGAAAAACTGTAAAAAGAAAGTAATAATTAAGAGACGGATATGCATTCCATCTACATCAGCATCGGTTGCAATAATTACCTTATTATAACGCAATCCTTCCAATCCATCTTCAATATTCAAGGCAGCTTGTAACAAGTTGAACTCTTCGTTTTCGTAAACTATTTTTTTAGTCAATCCAAAAGTATTCAAGGGTTTTCCCCTTAAACTAAACACCGCTTGATAATTTGGGTCACGGCTTTGGGTAATAGAGCCACTGGCGGAATCTCCCTCTGTAATAAAAATACAAGTATTATCGAGATCATCTCCCTTCACATCAGAGTAATGTAAGCGGCAATCTCTTAATTTTTTATTGTGTAAGTTCGCTTTTTTAGCCCGTTCCCTTGCCAATTTAGTAACTCCTGCAATAGCCTTTCTTTCTTTTTCCGAATCCAATATCTTTTTCAACATGATATCAGAAGTTTCAGGATGTTTATGCAAGAAATTATCTAATTCCTTTTTAATGAAATCACCAATAAATTTGAGAACAGAAATTCCATTGGGAGACATTTCTTTAGAACCTAACTTGGTTTTTGTTTGTGATTCAAAGACTGGTTCCTCTACTTTTATACTGATTGCAGCAACCAATCCGCTACGGATATCGGCATAGTCAAAATTTTTGTTGTAATATTCTTTAATAACACGAGAAGTCGCTTCTCTGAAAGCTGATTGATGAGTTCCTCCCTGTGTGGTGTGTTGCCCATTCACAAAAGAATAATATTCTTCTCCGTATTGATTGGCATGAGTAATCGCAATTTCAATGTCATCACCTTGTAAATGAATGATCGGATACAAAGGCTCTGTTGTCATGTTTTCGTTCAATAAATCTTCCAATCCATTTTTGGAGAAAAATTTCTTCCCGTTATACATGAGCGTCAAACCGGAATTTAAGAATACATAGTTTTTAAGTAATGCTTCTACATATTCATCTTTGTATAGATATTCCTTGAAAATTTCTTCATCCGGAATGAAATTCACCAATGTTCCATTAGGCTCTTTCGTAAATTCTACAGGTGGATTTTCAACAACTTTAGCCCGGCTATATTCTACACTTTTAGTTTCTCCGTCGCGAAAACTTTGTACCAACATGTAGGAAGACAAAGCATTCACTGCTTTAATCCCTACTCCATTTAATCCTACAGATTTTTTAAAGGCTTTAGAATCATATTTTCCGCCAGTATTCATTTTAGAAGAAGCATCCACCACTTTTCCCAAAGGAATTCCCCGTCCATAGTCACGGATAGTAACCACTCCCTGATCAATCGTCACCTCTATTACTTTTCCATAGCCCATCATATATTCATCCATGGAATTATCAAGTACTTCTTTTAAGAGGACATATATACCATCATCAGCATAAGTTCCATCACCCAACTTACCGATATACATTCCCGGCCTGCGGCGAATATGTTCCCACCAATCGAGGGTTTTAATATCATCATCTACATACCCTACTTCTTGTATCTCTTTTAAGTCTTCCATTTACTTAATCACAACTGCTTAATATATGCTCTTCTTTTTTTATGATATGCCACATCAAAATATTCCCAAAGCGATTGCACTTTATCATTGAGTTCAAGTTCGGGATTACTCTCGCAATACTCTACTCCTAGCTTGTTCAATGCGGTAATCATATCTCCTAAAACAACGGCATTTATCCCTTTATTCTGATATTCCGGATCAACACCGATCATCATCATATCTGCTACTTTAACAGTTTTTCCATACAATGATTTCAGCAATTGAATAAAACCGAAAGGAAAAAGATTTCCTCCCGCTTTTTTCAACGCTCCGGATAAATTGGGGATACAAATAGCCAATCCTATTACTTCATCGTCCTGTTCCTTTATGACCATAGATATCAAATCCAAACGAAGCATCGGAATATACATTTTAATATAAAAATCAATTTGCTTGTCGCTTAGTGGAGCATAAGCATACAAAGGAGCATAAGCTCTATTCCAAAGGTTAAAAAGTTTCCGTGCATACGGCCATATGTCTTTAGTTTTGCGAAATTTTACGACTTTCAATCCATATTTTTTCTTGACAATCTCAGCTATACGAAAATGTTTTTCCGGTATTTGGGAAGGAACGGTAACTTTTAATTCATTCCAATCCTGATCTTTCACAAACCCTAATCTTTCAATTTGTTTTTGGTAATAGGGGTAACTATAAGAAGTAGCCATTGTCGACACTTGATCAAAACCTTCAACTAACAAACCTTCATGATCCAAATCCGTAAACCCAAGAGGCCCATGTATTGCTGTCATTCCTTTACTCTTCGCCCATTCTTCTACCGCATGAAAAAGTTTATTGACTACCTGTTCATCATCAATAAAATCTACAAATCCGAAACGAACATGCTGTTGTTTCCAAACTTCATTGGCTTTATGGTTAATTATTCCGGCAATACGTCCGACAATTTTCTCTCCTTCATAAGCCAGAAAATATTTTGCTTCACAAAATTCAAAGGCTGGATTCTTTTCTTTACTAAGAGTAATTAATTCATCGGCAATTAATCCGGGAACATGATAAGGACAATCTTTGTACAATTCTATATTAAACTTGACAAACGATTTTAATTCGCTTTTGGAATTGATTTCTTTTATTTTTATCTCCATTGATCCAGCAAGATATTAGATGATTTTTAAGATTTGCAAAGATAAAGAAAATTTTTCAGTCTATAAATCAAAAAATCATGGTTCCGGAATTTATCAATACCCGTAATCCCAAAGAAAAATCTTACCTTTGCCAAACCCCGGAAAACAACAACGAATTTCCAACACAATTTTATTAATTTCCCGATGAGTAAGAAAAACGAAAAAAAACCTGCGAAACAGTTGAAAAAGCAAGACCTGATCAATCGGGTAGTTTCTATTTTCAACCGCTGTCCGAAAGAAAGCATGAATTATAAACAAGTCAGTGCAGAAATCGGAGCGACTTCTCAAGCCAATAAACTAATGGTTTCCCAAATTTTAATGATGCTTGCAGAAGACGATTTTTTAAAAGAAACCGGCCACGGAAAATATAAATTAAATGGACTGGGAGTTATCGCAGAAGGGCGTTTTGAAAGGCGTCAAAGCGGGAAAAACCGTTTTATTCCTGATGAAGAAGGGACTTCTCCCATTTTTGTTGCAGAAAGGAATTCTGCTCGTGCCATGAACGGAGACCGGGTACGGGTACAATTGCTCGCCAAACGTAAAGGCCGTCAACCAGAAGCTGAAGTATTGGAAATATTGGAACGGGTTGAACATGTTTTCGTCGGAACCATTGAAGTAGGTTCCAACTTTGCTTTTTTAGTAACCGACAATAAATTGTTGGCAAATGATATTTTTATTCCCAAAGAAAATCTAAAAGGTGCCAAAAACGGTCAAAAAGTAGTTGCAAAAATACTTTCCTGGCCAGATAGAGCTAAAAATCCGACAGGAAAAATAATTGACATTTTGGGAGATGCCGGAGAAAACACAACAGAAATGCATGCTATCCTTGCAGAATTCGGATTGCCTTACAAATATCCGGAAAATGTGGAAAATGCAGCAAACGAAATTTCCGATAAAATTCTGGAAGAGGAAATAAAAAAACGGGAAGATTTTAGAGACATTCCTACCTTTACTATCGATCCGAAAGATGCGAAAGATTTTGATGATGCTTTGTCCATCAGAAAAAAAGGAAACGGAACCTGGGAAATCGGTGTACACATTGCCGATGTTACACATTACGTTCAACCGGGAGGTATCATTGACAAAGAAGCGGAAAATCGTGCTACATCCATTTATTTGGTCGACAGGACAATTCCCATGTTACCGGAAAGGCTTTGCAATGAATTATGTTCTTTGCGCCCAAATGAAGATAAATTGTGTTTTTCCGTCATTTTCGAAATGACAGAAACAGGAAATATCAAACAGTCACGCATTACCAAAACAATTATCCGGTCAGTCCGTAGATTTGCTTATGAAGAAGCACAATCTGTAATTGAGACCGGAGAAGGAGATTTTAAAGAGGAAATACTCACTTTGGATCATTTGGCAAAAATCTTGCGGAAAAAAAGATTTGAAAATGGAGCCATTAATTTCGACAGGTATGAAGTTAAATTTGAATTAGACGAAAAAGGGAGACCTATCAGTGTATATTTCAAAGAATCGAAAGATTCGAACAAACTGATCGAAGAATTCATGTTACTTGCTAACAAATCGGTGGCCGAATGCATCGGAAAAACATCCAAAAAGAAAACATTTGTTTACCGGATACACGACCTTCCCGACCCGGAAAAGTTGGATAATTTTGCAACTTTTATCCGCCGTTTCGGATATAAATTGAAAACAACAGGAACTAAAATGGATGTTTCCAAAGGGATCAACCATCTGCTGGATGACGTTCAAGGGAAACGGGAGCAAAATCTGATTGAGACAATTGCCGTCCGGTCGATGGCAAAAGCAGTATATTCAACGCATAATGTAGGACATTACGGATTGGCATTTGATTATTACACGCATTTTACATCCCCTATCCGGCGATATCCGGATATGATGGTACACCGTTTACTGGAAAAATATCTTTCCGGAGGGAAATCTGTCTCTGAACAAAAATATGAAGATTTATGTAAACACTGTTCCGGAATGGAACAAACAGCAGCAAATGCAGAAAGAGCTTCTATTAAATACAAACAGGTGGAATTCATGTCTGACAAAACCGGAATGATTTTCGACGGGGTTATTTCCGGAGTAACAGAATGGGGTTTATATGTAGAATTAAATGAAAATAAATGCGAAGGAATGGTTCCTATCCGAGATTTAGATGACGATTATTACGACTTCGATGATAAAAATTATTGTTTAATCGGCAGAAGAAATAAACATCAATACAGGTTAGGAGATCCTATCACTATTAAAGTGGTCAAAGCTAATCTGGAAAGGAAACAACTTGATTTCGCGTTGGTAGACTGAACCCATTTTTTAATTATCATCATTTTTATGCAATCATTAATTGACGACCTTATCCGTCTCGCTTTTGCCGAAGATATCGGCGATGGAGACCATACTACATTAAGTAGCGTTCCCTCTAGTGCAAAGGGGAAAGTGCAACTTATCATCAAAGAAAACGGAGTATTGGCAGGTGTTGACATTGCCAAACAAATATTCCATTTTTTTGATAAAGATTTGAAAATTGAAGTTTTTATTCCGGATGGTACAGAAGTCAAAACAGGAGATATTGCTTTTACTGTCGAAGGAAGGGTACAATCTCTGCTACAAACAGAACGCTTAGTCTTGAATGTCATGCAACGGATGAGCGGAATAGCTACCACTACTCGTAAATACGTTAATGAATTAAAAGGCACCAAAACACGTGTACTAGATACAAGGAAAACAACTCCCGGCATGCGTATGTTAGAAAAAGCAGCCGTTAAAATAGGTGGAGGCGTCAACCACAGAATTGGTCTTTTTGATATGATTTTATTAAAAGACAACCATGTAGATTTTGCCGGAGGAATATCCAATGCCATCCAGAGCGCACAACAATATTGTAAAAACCACAATAAGAAACTAAAAATCGAAATCGAAGTGCGAAACTTTGATGAATTACAAGAAGCATTGAATACAGGAGGAATAGATCGAATCATGTTAGATAATTTCTCCATTGAAAACACAAAAAAAGCAGTCCAAATAATCAATGGAAAATACGAAATAGAGTCATCCGGAGGTATTACTTTCAATAATTTGAAAGATTATGCTGAATGTGGTGTAGATTATATTTCAGTAGGAGCTTTAACCCATTCGGTAAAAAGTCTTGACATGAGCCTGAAGGCTTGTTAATTTTTATCCTTTATAAAGAAGAATAGTAATATCTGGTCTCGGCTTTTATTACTACATTTGCAAGTTCAAAATGATGGAGAACTGAAAATTGAGAATGAATTTGTTACAAAATAAGCAATTCATTCTCAATCCTCAATTCTCCTCTCTCAATTTAATAAGATATGGAGTACAATTTCAACGAAATCGAGCAAAAGTGGCAAAATTATTGGAAAGAGAATAAAATCTACCAGGTAAAGGTAAATAAGGATAAACCTAAATACTATGTACTGGATATGTTTCCTTATCCTTCCGGAGCCGGACTACATGTTGGTCATCCGTTAGGTTATATTGCTTCTGATATTTATTCCCGTTTCAAACGTTTGCAAGGTTTTAATGTATTGCATCCGATGGGCTATGATGCTTATGGACTTCCTGCTGAGCAATATGCTATTCAAACAGGACAACATCCTGCTATCACTACTAAAAAGAATATTGAACGTTATCGCGAACAATTGGATAAAATTGGTTTCTGTTTTGATTGGGATCGCGAAGTTCAAACTTGTGAACCGGGTTATTATAAATGGACACAATGGGCGTTTGTGAAGATGTTTCATTCGTATTATTGTAATGATGAACAACAAGCTCGTCCGATTGAAGAGTTGATTGAAGCATTTAAACAACAAGGAACAAAAGGTATGAATGTTGCTTGCAGTGAGGAATTAGATTTTACTGCTGAAGAATGGAATGCTAAATCAGAAAAAGAACAACAAGAAATATTATTGAATTATCGTATTGCTTATTTGGCTGATACGATGGTAAACTGGTGTCCTGCCTTGGGAACAGTTTTGGCCAATGATGAAGTAAGCGAAGGACTTTCTGTTCGAGGAGGCCATCCGGTTGAGCAGCGTTTGATGCGTCAATGGTGTTTGCGTGTTTCTGCTTATGCTCAACGTTTGTTGGAAGGATTGGATAAATTGGATTGGACAGATTCATTGAAAGAAACACAAAAAAACTGGATAGGTCGTTCGGAAGGAGCGGAAATGAATTTCAAAATCAAAGATTCTGATTTGGAATTTACAGTATTTACTACTCGTGCCGATACTATTTTTGGAGTTACTTTCATGGTATTAGCTCCTGAATCGGATTACGTTTCTCAAGTAGTAACTGTTGAACAAAAAGCAGCAGTTGAAATTTATTTGGAAGCTGTAAAACGCCGTACAGAACGCGAACGTATTGCTGACCGTAAAGTTACTGGAGTTTTCACAGGTTCGTATGCGATTAATCCTTTTAACGAAGAAGCAATTCCTATTTGGATTTCTGATTATGTATTGGCCGGATATGGAACAGGAGCTATTATGGCTGTTCCTGCACATGATAGTCGTGACTATGCCTTTGCAAAACATTTCAATCTGCCTATCATTCCTTTGATTGAAGGTTGTGATGTTTCGGAAGAAAGTTTCGATGCCAAAGAAGGAATCATGATGAATTCAGGTTTCTTGAATGGCTTGACAGTAAAAGAAGCGATTGCGAAAACTAAACAATATGTAGAGGAAAATGGCTTAGGTAAAGTAAAAGTCAATTACCGTTTACGTGATGCTATTTTCAGTCGTCAACGTTATTGGGGTGAACCATTTCCAATTTATTATAAAGACGGAATGCCTTATACAGTCGATGAAAAAGATTTGCCTATAGAATTACCCGAAGTAGATAAGTTTTTGCCTACAGAGAAAGGAGAACCACCTTTAGGACGTGCAAAAGACTGGACTTATAACGGTTATCCGTTGGAACTTTGTACGATGCCCGGATTTGCCGGTTCTTCAGCATATTATATCCGTTATGAAGACCCTAATAATAATAATGATTTGGTGGATAAAAACGTCAATGAATATTGGCGCAATGTAGACTTATATATAGGTGGAACAGAACATGCTACCGGTCACTTAGTTTACAGTCGTTTCTGGAATAAATTCTTGTTTGATTTAGGAACTGTTTGTGAGGACGAACCTTTCAAAAAATTGATTAACCAGGGAATGATTCAAGGACGTTCGAATTTTGTTTACAGAATTAAGAACACCAATACTTTCGTTTCTTTGAATTTGAAAGATCAATATGATGTAACTCCTCTTTATGTGGATGTGAATATTGTATCGAACGATATATTGGATATAGAAGCGTTCAAAAACTGGAATCCTGAATATAAAACAGCTGAGTTTATTTTAGAAAATGGTAAATACGTTTGCGGGTGGGCGATTGAAAAAATGTCCAAATCTTATTTCAATGTAGTTAATCCCGATGTAATCGTTGATAAATATGGAGCCGATACATTGCGTTTATATGAAATGTTCTTAGGTCCATTGGAACAATCCAAACCTTGGGATACTAACGGTATTGATGGTGTTCATCGTTTCTTGCGTAAACTTTGGAATTTATTCTATAAATAAGATAAATTAGTTGTTAGCGAAGAACACGCTACAGCCGAAGAATTGAAATCATCGCATAAATTGATTAAGAAAGTGACTTATGATATTGAAAATTTCTCTTTCAATACTTCGGTAGCTGCCTTTATGATTTGTGTGAATGAGTTGAGCGCTTTAAAATGCAATAAAAAAGCCATTTTAAGCGATTTGATTATCGTACTTGCTCCATTTGCTCCACATATTGCCGAAGAACTTTGGCATGCTTTAGGAAACACTACCACTATTTGCGATGCCAAATTCCCTGAATGTAATGAAGCTTATTTGGTAGAAAATACAATAAAATATACCGTTTCTTTCAATGGGAAAGCACGTTTCATATTAGACTTCTCTGCTGATACTCCGGTAGAAGAAGTAGAAAAAACAGTTATGGCTCATGAAAGTTCAACTAAATGGTTGGATGGAAAAACTCCTAAAAAAGTAATCGTTGTAAAAGGTAAAATTGTGAATGTGGTAATATAAGATAAACCTATCCAAAGCTCTATATTAATTACTAAAAAGCCAGAAGTGTTTGCTTCTGGCTTTTTATATCATTTCACTAGCTATATAACCACTATAATTCCTTTTGTTTTAAACAAGTTAATGTGTTTGTATTTTAGAAACAATCTCATCCAAAGCCGCAGCCAAACCTTCAATATCCTTTCCTCCTGCTGTTGCGAAGTGAGGTTGCCCACCTCCACCACCTTGTATTTTTTTGGCAGCTTCACGAACAATTTGTCCCGCATTCATCCCTTGGGAAACTAGATCATCACTAATCATTACCGTCAATAATGGTTTGCCCTCACTGGCTGTTGCAGCAGCAAAATACATTTTTTCAGGGAATTCACCCCGCAACTGAAATGCCAGATCTTTGATAACTTCTACAGGGAAAAATCCTCTGACAATGAAAACGGTAATACCATTGATATCTTTTTTATTTTCAATGACTGATTTCTTAAGCAAAACTGTTTTTTCTTTCACGAATTCTTCTGCCTGTTTTTTCAATTCAGAGTTCTCTTCAATGAACTTTTGCAAAGCCTGCATTAAATTCGGAGTATTATTAAACATAGAACGTACTTCACGAATCAAATCTTGCTGAGCATAAAAGAATTTTTCACAGTTTTCGGCAGTAATAGCTTCTATACGACGAATACCTGCAGCAATTGAACTTTCTCCGACAATACGAAAACTTCCGATACAACCTGTCGAAGAAATATGTGTTCCTCCACAAAGTTCGACCGAAGAACCAAAACGAACCACACGTACATCATCTCCATATTTTTCTCCAAAAAGGGCCATCGCTCCCATGGCTTTAGCCTCCGCAATTGGGATATGACGGCTTTCGTTCAGCGAAATATTTTCACGGATTTTAGCAGTTACTCGCTTTTCTACTTCGCGTATTTCTTCGTCAGTCACTTTCTGAAAATGAGAGAAGTCAAAACGCAATGATTCTGGTGAAACATAAGAACCTTTTTGTTCTACATGCGTACCAAGCACTTCACGTAGCGCTTCATGTAGTAGGTGTGTAGCAGTATGATTACATTCTGTAGCACGACGTTTATCTTCATCTACCTGCGCAATGAATGTTTCAGTGACATCTGAAGGTAATTTTTTCACCAGATGCACTGCTAAATTATTTTCCCTTTTAGTGTCGAATATCTCAACTACTATATTTTTTTCACTTTTCAGGATTCCACAGTCGCCAACTTGCCCTCCCATTTCTGCATAGAACGGGGTACGGTCAAGAACGATTTGATAAAATTCCTGATTTTTTTGCTTTACTTTTCTGTAACGCAAAATTTGGGCTTCGCATTCAGTTGTGTCATATCCGAAAAATTCAGGTTCACCTTCACGGACAGTCACCCAATCTCCTGTTTCAACAGCAGCAGCATTACGGGCACGATCTTTTTGCTTTTGCATTTCAGAATCAAACCCAATTTTATCGACTTCCATGTTGTTTTCACGAAGAATCAACTCTGTTAAATCAAGAGGAAATCCGTAGGTATCATATAAGGTGAATGCATTTGCCCCATCAATCATATTTTTACCTTTGGCTTTTGTTTCTTCCATCACCTTGTCTAACAGTTTAATACCCGTTTCCAATGTATGCAGGAAAGAATCCTCTTCTTCTTTGATTACTTTTTCAATCAAAGCTTGTTGAGATATTAATTCAGGATAAGCATCTCCCATTGTATCTATCAACGTAGGGAGTAATTTGTACATAAAAGCTTGCCTTTGTCCAAGGAAAGTATATCCGTAACGGACGGCACGGCGAAGGATACGACGAATTACATAACCAGCTTTAGCATTCGAAGGTAGTTGTCCATCGGTAATAGAAAATGAAATCGTACGGATATGGTCAGCGATAACACGCATCGCGATATCTTTCTTCAAATCTTTTCCATAAATATTATCAGTGATTTTCCCGATAGCCTGTATAATCGGTTGGAAAACATCTGTATCGTAATTCGACGTTTTACCCTGAATAGCCATACATAAGCGTTCGAATCCCATACCGGTATCAATAACTTTTGCAGGAAGTCCTTCGAGTGAACCATCGGCTTTGCGATTGAATTGCATAAACACCAAGTTCCAAATTTCAATCACTTGCGGATGGTCATGATTAACAAGTGAAACTCCGGAAACTTTAGTCCGTTCTTCATCTGGACGCAAATCGACATGGATTTCCGAACAAGGTCCGCAAGGACCAGTGTCACCCATTTCCCAAAAATTATCTTTTTTGTTCCCATTGATAATACGGTCTGCAGGAAGATATTTTTCCCAATATCCGGCAGCTTCATCATCCCGGTTCAGACCTTCCTGAG
The DNA here is from genome assembly GCA_031552425.1 of Bacteroidales bacterium. Classification (GTDB taxonomy): domain Bacteria; phylum Bacteroidota; class Bacteroidia; order Bacteroidales; family Azobacteroidaceae; genus JAISFI01. The sequence goes on from JAVBMM010000148.1 coordinate 13,024, forward strand.
GGCTACCTTCAAAAACAGTGACATATAATCGATTTTTATCTAATTTCAACACATCTGTCAGGTATTCCCACGCCCATTCAATAGCTTCTTTTTTGAAATAATCGCCAAATGACCAGTTGCCCAACATTTCAAACATAGTATGGTGGTAAGTATCATGTCCGACTTCTTCCAAATCATTATGTTTTCCACTGACACGAAGACACTTTTGAGAATCAGCAATACGAGGATATTTAATAGGAACATTTCCCAAGATAATATCTTTAAATTGATTCATTCCGGCGTTGGTAAACATCAATGTCGGATCATCTTTAATTACCATTGGTGCAGAAGGAACAATTTTATGAACTTTTGATTCGAAAAAATCTTTGAATGACTGACGGATTTCTTTAGAGGTCATTTTTAAATAAATTGAAAATTGACAATTGAGAATTGAAAATGTTTGCAAAAATACACCAAATAAATTACTTTTGCCAAATAGACCCTAAAAAATAACAGAAAGTTAAGCAATGAAAAAAGTTTATTACCTATATAATCCATATTCTTTGAGTTATGAACGTGTGTATCCTTCCTGGAAACAAAGAATATGGACTGTATGCCGACATTTATTTATCGGGATAATCATTGGAGCAGGAGTTTTTATCAGCGTCATGTATTTTTTTGATTCTCCACGGGAACAGGAGTTAAAAAAAGAAAATAAGCTACTTCAAACTCAATATGAAATACTTTCAAGACGAATGAACGAGGCTTCTTTAGTTTTGAAAGATTTACAACAACGTGACGACAAATTATACCGGGTTATATACCAAGCAGATCCAATTCCTCTTTCCGTTAGAGAATCGGGATTTGGAGGAACTAATCGTTATGAAGCCTTATTAAGTATGCCTAATTCAGAATTGATTGTTTCTACTTCGCAAAAAATGGATATCCTAACTAAACGATTATACATTCAAAGTAATTCGTATGACGAGATTATTAATTTAGTAAAAAACCAGGAAGAAAGATTGAAATGTATTCCGGGAATACAACCTATTGCAAATAAAGATTTAACGAGAATTGCCTCTGGATATGGTATGCGCATAGACCCTGTATATGGATTCCCTAAATTTCATGCAGGAGTCGATTTCAAAGCTGATACCGGAACAGATATATATGCTACCGGTAATGGAGTTGTTACACTATCTGAGTGGAAACAAGGATATGGAAATTGCCTAACTATTGATCATGGATATGGTTATGAAACACTTTATGCACATTGCGATGAGTTAATTGCTCAAGAAGGGAAACGAGTTGAACGTGGTGAAATCGTCGCTAAAGTAGGGAATACCGGTAAATCAACCGGATCACATTTACATTATGAAGTAAAAATCAAAGGTCAGCACGATAATCCTGCAAAATATTTCTTCATGGATCTAACTCCGGAAGAATATGACAGAATGTTCCAAATTGCTGAAAATCATGGACAAGTAATGGACTAATAAAAAAATAATGGTAGCAAGAACATTTAAAATTGAAAAAATATATTATTCCATAGGAGAAGTCGCAAAAATGTTTGATGTTAACGAATCCCTTCTTCGTTATTGGGAAAAAGAATTTGACACTATTCAACCTAAAAAGACCAATAAAGGAACAAGGCAATACCGGAAAGAAGATATTGAAGCCATTCGTTTAGTACATTATCTGGTCAAACAAAAAGGTATGACTTTGGCCGGAGCAAAACAAAAATTAAAAGATAATAAAGATACGGTGGTAAAAACAACAGAAATAGTCTCTTCATTAGAAAATATTAAGGCTGAACTTATTTCCCTGAAAAGTGCTTTTGATGTGTTGGATTCAAAGAATATTTAACAAGTTCAAACGACTATCTCTTCGGATAAAAATAAGACTTTTTATCATTGTTTGCTTATTATCAGCATACTATTTTTGTCTTCCAAAAAATCTTTTTACTACTCCTTATGCCACTGTGGTGGCAGACCGGCATAATGAACTGCTTGGTGCACGGATTGCAGACGATGGACAATGGCGTTTCCCTCCTTCTGACACTGTCCCGGAAAAATTCAAACAATGTATCATTGAGTTCGAAGATCGTTATTTTCACTCTCACTGGGGAGTTAATCCTTTAGCTATTGGAAGGGCTTTAAAACAAAATATCAAAGAAAAAAGAACTGTAAGCGGAGGAAGTACGATCACCATGCAAACCATTCGGTTAGCCAGAAACAAGCCTAGAACATTCTCTGAAAAAATAATCGAAATGATTTGGGCAAGCCGATTGGAATTTCGTTATTCAAAAGAAAAAATTTTAGCAATATATGCCTCTCATGCTCCATTTGGCAGAAATGTCATTGGCCTTGAAGCTGCATCTTGGAGATATTTTGGACATTCAGCACATCATCTGTCTTGGGCTGAAGCTTCAACATTGGCAGTTCTCCCCAATGCTCCATCCATGCTCCATCTTTCTAAAAACAGAGATAAACTTATCAAAAAAAGAAATCGTCTTTTACTACGGTTGAAGGAAGAAAAAATTATTAGTCAATCTTCCTATGAACTTGCTTTGTCGGAAGAATTACCTTCTGAACCTCTTCCCCTTCCACAAATAGCTCCACATTGGGTGACAAATTTTTATAAAAAGAATAAAGGTGAATATATTATTTCTTCAGTAGATAAAAATTTTCAAATTCAGGTAGAAAATCTTCTTAACCGATGGAATGAAGAATTTACACGAAGTGACATTAAAAATTTAGCGGCCATAGTAATAGATGTTCAGCAAGAAAAAGTAATAGCATATTGCGGAAATGTACATTTCGAAAATAAATCTTCCGGAAACCAGGTAGATGTAATTTCTTCTCCAAGGAGTACAGGAAGTATTTTAAAACCATTTTTGTATTGTGCAATGCTTCAAGAAGGGGAAATATTACCCAAAACATTACTCCCAGATATTCCTGTCAACATAAACGGATTTATGCCTCAAAACTTCAATCTCGGATTTGATGGAGCAGTTCCGGCGTCTGAGGCGCTTGCCCGTTCATTAAATATTCCTGCTGTACATATGTTGAGAATGTATAGTGTTCCCAAGTTTTACGATTTTCTCAAAAAATTAGGAATAAGTACACTGGACAAACCAGCCTCTCACTATGGTCTTTCCCTGATATTAGGAGGAGCTGAAGCTACTTTGTGGGACATCAGTTTCGCATATACTGAAATGGCTAAAACTTTATTGGCCTCTCAAGAAAAAATCTCATCTGATGATAAAAAAATTCCACTGACACGAGCTGCAATTTACCAAACGTTTGAAGCACTTGTAGAATTAAACAGACCGGAAGAGATTGATTGGCGTTCTATTCCCTCCATGCAGACCATTGCATGGAAAACGGGAACCAGCTACGGATTTCGCGATGGATGGGCTGTGGGAATTACGCCAAAATATGTGGTAGGAGTATGGGTGGGAAATGCCAATGGAGAAGGGAAACCCGGACTTACAGGAGCTAGAACTGCCGGACCGGTGATGTTCGACATATTTAATCTCCTCCCTGCATCTCGAGGATTTGAATGCCCCTTAAATGAAATGATTGAAGCAGAAGTCTGTAGGCTTTCCGGGCACCTAAAATGTTCGTACTGTGACGAAGTCGATTCCGTTCTCATTTGTCCCGCGGGCCTTCGCACAAATACTTGTCCCTATCACATAGAAATAAATATAACCGAAGATGAGAATTACAGGGTATATGAAAATTGTACCGGTAACATGGGTATTGTCCGCAAAACATGGTTTGTTCTTCCACCGGCATGGGAATGGTATTACAAGCAAAATCATCCCTCATACAAATCACTTCCTCCTTTTAAATCAGGTTGTGGAAATGATGGAAATTACCTTCCGATGCAATTTATTTATCCTCAAAGTAATACACACGTTTTCCTTCCTAAACAATTAGATGGAAAAAAAGGAGAAATTATTTTCAATCTAGCCCACGGAAATGATGAAGCTATTGTATATTGGCACTTAGACGATAAATATGTTACCTCTACACGTACTTTTCATCGGATCGGTTTATCTCCTGAACCGGGAAAACATTCTGTAACAGTAGTTGATAATGAAGGGAATTCCCTGTCTATAACTATTTGGGTAGAAGCCGGATGATTAATTTAAAAACAAAATAGGATTTGAAAACATTTTATTGAATCCAAATCCTATTTTCTAATTATATATCAATTATTCTCCGGACGTAATTTACGTACTACAGCTCCGGTTCTCCACATTTCGCTTTCACGAAGTGCTTTTAATTCTTCATCCAATTTTTCGCGATAATCGGGTTTTGAATTGGTGTCGATGGAACGTTGAGCTTCATTACCACAGGCAACTTCATTGTACAATTTTTGGAATACCGGTTTAGTTGCATCATGGAAAGGTCCCATCCAATCTAAAGCGCCACGTTGTGCTGTTGTAGAACAATTGGCATACATCCAATCCATTCCGTTTTCTGCAAACAATGGCATTAATGATTGAGTCAATTCTTCTACCGTTTCATTGAAAGCTTCTGAGGGAGTATGTCCGTTTTCACGTAGCACTTCATATTGTGCCAATAAGATTCCTTGAATAGCACCCATCAAAGTACCGCGTTCACCTGTCAAGTCAGAATATACTTCACGTTTGAAATCAGTTTCGAACAAATATCCTGAACCTACGCCAATTCCTAAAGCAACAACCCGTTCTTTAGCTCTGCCTGTTGCATCTTGGAAAATAGCATAACTGGAATTTAATCCGCGACCTTGAAGAAACATTCGGCGTAAAGAAGTTCCGGATCCTTTCGGAGCGACTAATATTACATCAATATCTGCCGGAGGAATAATTCCTGTTCTTTCTTTGTAAGTGATTCCAAAACCATGAGAAAAATATAATGCTTTTCCCGCTGTTAAATAAGGTTTGATACGAGGCCACACTTCAATTTGAGCTGCATCTGAAAGCAGATATTGTATAATTGTTGCTTTCTGACAAGCTTCTTCGATATCAAAAAGGGTCTCTCCGGGCACCCAACCATCAGTGATTGCTTTATCCCAAGTTTTACCACCTTTACGTTGACCAATAATTACGTTGAAACCATTATCACGCAAATTCAAAGATTGTCCGGGGCCTTGCACTCCGTAACCAATGATTGCTATGGTTTCATTTTTCATTACTTCTCTCGCTTTTTCCAGCGGAAATTCTTCGCGGGTAACTACATTTTCTTCGACTCCGCCAAAATTCATTACTGCCATTTTGTTTTTAATTATTAAATTGATAAATATTGTTAACTTCTTAATATATTGATAATTAGCTAATTATAAAATTTAAGAATGCAAAAGTGTCCCGATTTTTTTGCAGAAAAAAATGTCAAAAATAATACTATAATTATTTGATAATTAATGAATTAAATAAAAGATTGGTTTACTGACATCAGTAAGGGTACCCACATTTTATTGCCAAACTATTCTGCTTCGGCAAATAGAATCATCTCCTCTTTTGGTATCTATTAAAAATTCATTTGAATTTACTTCTTGTTTATAAAGTTTTAATTTATCTCCAAAAGCGCCTTCTGCTAAATAAACCATTTCAAATTTACAGATATTTTTTTGTTTGAAATCATCCAAATCAAACACATTAATAGTATGTTCCATATATTTAATACTATTCATATGTCGATTAATATCTATATCACTGTAACGAACAGAATATCCCATAGTAGGTTCTACATTTTCCACAGGTAATATTTTAGATGGTTTTTCCGCAGGACAATGAATTGTATTATCTACATAATCAAGTAAATCAGGACGCCAAGCAGGAATATCTATAGGTCTTCTGGTTTGCATATCAATAGCTGCCCATATAGTACGAGCATAACCAATTGTCTTCCCCTCTCGATTAATAAATTTCAAACAACGTTGAGTAAAAAAACGAGTTACATCTTCTATCCAAGTCTCAACTATTAAATCCTCATCATATCCCGGATATTCATACATTTCAATAGAAATGCGAGATAAAACCCAGGCCGCATTATCTTTAGATATTATTTCATAACCGAAACCGCGTTGTTGGGCATGAATTGTTGCTGCCTGTAAAATAAAATTCCCGATAACAGGGAGCGTTGCTTTTCCCCTAAAATCACACACATAAGATTCTATGTGAAACTTAAACGAGCCTACTTTTGATAACATAAATATAAAATTAAGAGTTAGAAGTTAGAATGATGAGTTAACAAATTCATTCTTAGCTTTCAACTTTTTAGTTTTTCTTCCATTGCAGCTAACATGTCGCTTAATCTTTCAACTTTAGATTTAGTAATAGCTACACGTCCTGAACGAATAAATTGTAAAACTCCTATCTTTTCACTTAGTTCTTTGAAAAGGGATTGAGTTTCATCATAATGTCCGGTTTTTTCGATTACTATCCAAGAATCTGTAATATCCAGAATACGCGCATTATAACGACGGATAATATCTTCAATAGAACCAAATTCCAATATTTTCTTTGTCGAAACTTTATACAAAGCTATTTCCTGATAAATCAAATCTTCATTTGTATTGTAATATGCTTTAACAATATCAACCCGCTTATCAATCTGCTTTACAACTTTTTCGATAATATCTTTATCGGAATATGTTGTGATTGTAAACTTATGAATTCCTTCAATCGCAGATGGAGAAACAGAAAGTGTTTCAATATTCAAATGTCGACGGGTAAATATGATTGTAATTTGATTCAACAAACCCACCGTATTTTCAGAAAAAATAGTTACCGTATATAATGTTTTATTTTCCATCTTGTTCATCTCCAAGTAAAATATTTGTGACACAAGTTCCTGCTGGTACCATTGGATAAACCATACCTTTCTTTTCAACTCTTACTTCCAATAGATAAGCACCTTTGGTATTTAACATTTCTGAGATAGCAATATCTAAATCTTCCCTTCTTTCAACAGTTTTTCCTGGGATATTATAAGCGTTTGCAATTTTGATAAAATCCGGATTCTTCATTACTGTTTCAGAATATCTCTCCTGGAAAAATAATTCCTGCCACTGACGAACCATTCCTAAGAATTCGTTGTTTAAGAGAATTATTTTTATATCAACATTCGATTGCATGATAGTACCTAGTTCCTGAATTGTCATTTGAAAACCTCCATCCCCAACAAAAAGACAAACGGTACGGTCAGGAGCACCAAACTTCGCGCCAATAGCAGCCGGAAGTCCAAATCCCATGGTACCTAATCCTCCTGACGTAACCAGACTCCGGGATTGTTTGAATTTAAAGTACCGAACCCCCATCATTTGGTTTTGTCCAACATCTGTAACCAAAATAGCATTATTTCCAGTCGCTTCAGTCACTTTATTGATAACTTCACCCATTTTTATAGGACCGGATTGGGGGTATAATTCCTTTTTGATTACCCGTTCAAATTCCTTTTCATAAGGAGCTTTGAACTCATTTCTCCATGCTGTATGTTTATTTTCCTTTAATAATTTTGTTACTTCAGGAAGGGTTCCTTTAGCATTTCCTAATACATCAACCGTAGTTTTTACATTTTTATCTATTTCTGAAAGATCGATGTCAAAATGTATAATTTTAGCTTGTTTAGCGTATGTATTCAAATCACCTGTAACACGGTCATCAAAACGCATTCCAATGGCAATCAATACATCACATTCGTTAGTTTTTAGATTAGGAGCAATATTCCCATGCATACCTAATAAACCGACATTTAAAGGCTCATCGGAAGGTAATGCCGAAAGGCCTAAAATGGTAGATGCCGCCGGAATATCGGCCTTACGTAAAAAATCCAACAATTCTTTTTCTGCATTTCCTAAAATAACTCCCTGGCCAATCAATGCCAATGGTTTTTTTGAATCATTAATTAATTGTGCTGCAAGGCTTATTTTTTCAGGTTCCATGTCCGGCACAGGAATATAACTTCGAATATGCGTTATTTTTTGTGGAACAAAATTTACTTTATCCACCTGTGCATCTTTGGCAAGATCCAATACAACAGGTCCTGGGCGTCCGGTTGATGCAATATGGAAAGCCCTGGAAACAGCCCAAGCAATTTCCTCTGCCGAACGAATTTGGTAAGCCCATTTGGTTATCGGCTGAGAAATACCTACGACATCGGTTTCTTGAAAAGCATCCGAACCCAAGAGGGAAGAAACTACTTGTCCGGTGATGACTACCATCGGAGTACTATCAATCATTGCGTCAGCAATACCTGTAATAGCATTTGTTGCCGCAGGGCCGGAAGTTAGCAAAGCTACACCAACTTTCCCTGATACACGGGCATAACCTTGTGCCGCATGAGTTGCACCTTGTTCGTGACGAACCAAAATATGGTTGATTTCTTTTTTGAAATCATAAATGGCATCAAAAACGGGCATAATAGCTCCGCCCGGATATCCAAAAATAGTATCAACGCCTTCGCCAATCAACGAGCGTATCAGCGCTTCACTACCTGTAATTTTACTTTCCATTTATATTTATTTTCAAATTATATTATCCTAACGCCACCTTTATCTGCTGAACTAACCATAGAAGCATAAGCTTTTAATGCTTTAGAGATTATACGATTACGATGTGGAGGTGTAAATGCTTTATCTCCTCTTTGCTGTTCTTCGTTGCGACGTTTTAGCAATTCTCCTTCAGAGACTAAAACATTGATAGAACGTTCAGGAATATTGATTTCTATCAAATCACTATCTTTTATTAAAGCAATATTTCCTCCGGCTGCAGCTTCAGGAGAAACATGTCCGATAGACAATCCTGAAGTTCCTCCGGAAAAACGTCCGTCAGTTATCAAAGCACATTCTTTTCCCAGATGTTTTGATTTAATGTAAGAAGTGGGGTAAAGCATTTCCTGCATTCCAGGACCTCCTTTAGGCCCTTCGTATGCAATAACAACCACATCTCCAGAAACTACCTTTCCTGCAAGTATTCCACTACAAGCTGATTCCTGAGAATCAAATACTTTTGCTGTTCCTTTGAAATGGAGAATGCTTTCGTCTACTCCTGCTGTTTTTACAACGCAACCATCTTGAGCAATATTTCCTTTCAAAACAGCTAAGCCACCATCCTTGCTATAAGCATGATTGACATCGCGAATACATCCATTTTCACGGTCAGTATCTAATGTATCATAATAATTTTCTTGCGAACCCAACACCAAATTAAACTTATTCCCAGGAGCCGATTTATATTTTTTGATAGCTTTATCTGAAACGTTTTGGCTTGTAATCCCAAATTTATCGATAGCTTGAGCCAAATTTAAACCATCAACACGTTTAACAGAAGTTTCTAATAATCCAGCTTTGGCTAACTCTGCCATGATTGAAATGATTCCCCCGGCACGATTCACATCTTGTATATAATATTTATTTGTATTAGGAGCAACTTTACAAATGCACGGCGTTTTTCGGGAAAGACAATCAATATCGTCCATCGTAAAATCGACCTCAGCTTCATTTGCAATGGCCAACAAATGTAATACCGTATTTGTAGAACCGCCCATTGCAATATCCAAAGTCATAGCATTCAAAAAGGCTGAACGAGTAGCAATTCTACGAGGCAAAACGCTTTCATCACCATTTTGGTAATATTTGAAAGCATTATCAACTATCTGTTTTGCAGCATCTTCAAAAAGTTGTTTGCGATTAGCATGAGTAGCCACAATTGTCCCGTTACCGGGTAAAGCCATACCGATAGCTTCATTCAAACAATTCATGGAATTGGCCGTAAACATTCCGGAACAAGATCCACAAGTCGGGCAAGCATTTAATTCTACTTTGGCAACTTGTTCATCACTTACAGATTCATCAGCACCTTGTACCATCGCATCAATCAAATCAAGTCCGCGGCCATCTAACCTCCCAGCTTCCATTGGACCTCCGGAAACAAAAACAGCAGGAATATTTAATCTCATTGCGGCCATTAACATACCAGGAGTAATTTTATCACAATTGGATATACAGATCATAGCATCAGCTTTATGAGCTTGAACCATATATTCGACACTATCGGCAATCAAATCACGGGAAGGTAAAGAATATAACATCCCATCATGTCCCATAGCAATTCCATCATCAATAGCAATTGTATTAAATTCAGCAGCAAAACAGCCTAGTTTTTCGATTTCAGTTTTAACAAATTGTCCGATTTCATGCAGATGTACATGCCCTGGGACAAATTGTGTAAACGAATTAACTATCGCGATGATAGGTTTTCCCATTTGTTCTTTTTTCATTCCGTTAGCTCTCCATAAAGAACGGGCACCTGCCATTTTTCGGCCCTGCGTACTGGTATGGCTGCGTAATTGTATTTCCATATTATCTGTTTTGAACATGCAAAGATAACGTTTTGTCAATAAAAAAGCCTTTCTCTACTACGAGAAAGGCTTAAAAATATCTTTAACTGAACCTCTTACTATCTTTCATATACCTTCCTCATCCTTTTCTATTGCATAGAAGGACGACGACTTGAATAATGATTGATAATTGAGAAATGTTCATTTTATAGTTATCTGAATGACTTAATAATGTGCAAAAATATATGTTTTACTTTTATTCTACAAATAATTTCATCTTTTATTTTAAAATTAACTAATCATATTACATAAATTGCTTTGGGATTTAACCTGATTTTTCAATAATTACGAAACTCTGTTCATTTAATAATGAAGAAGATTCCTCTCTATAAGACCCACTTTGTTTGTTGCAAGTAATAGATGAATTAATTAAATTCACTACCTTTGCATGCTCAAAAATGACAAGTAACAAATAATTAAACAAATATGGCATTACAATGCGGAATCGTTGGTCTTCCCAACGTAGGCAAATCAACTCTTTTTAACTGCCTTTCTAATGCAAAAGCACAAGCTGCAAATTTTCCTTTTTGCACCATAGAACCAAATATTGGAGTAATCACTGTTCCAGATGAACGTCTTACAAAACTTGCAGAATTTGTAAATCCCCAACGTATAGTTCCCACAACTGTCGAAATAGTCGATATTGCTGGATTAGTAAAAGGAGCTAGCAAAGGAGAAGGATTAGGAAATAAATTTTTAGCAAATATCCGTGAAACAGATGCCATCTTACATGTTTTACGTTGTTTTGATGATGAAAATGTGACTCATGTTGATGGTTCGGTCAATCCGGTTCGAGATAAAGAAATTATCGACTACGAGCTTCAATTGAAAGATTTGGAAACAATTGATTCCCGTATCACAAGGATCCAAAAACAAGCTCAAACAGGAGGAGATAAGCAAGCAAAACTTGCATACGATGTACTTGTTCGTTTCAAAGAAGCTTTAGAGCAAGGAAAGTCAGCACGTACTGTTAAATTTGAAAATAAGGAAGATGAAAAATATGCCCGGGAATTGTTTTTATTAACCAATAAACCGGTTCTATACGTTTGCAATGTAGATGAGGCCTCAGCCATAAAAGGAAACCAATATGTAGATATGGTGAGGGAAGCTATCAAAGAAGAAGAGGCTGAATTATTGATTGTTGCTGCTAAAATTGAATCGGAAATAGCTGAATTTGAAACCTATGAAGAACGAGAAATGTTCCTCTCTGAGTTAGGGCTAAAAGAATCCGGAGTCAATCGTTTAATCAAAGCTGCTTATAAATTATTGAACCTGGAAACCTATTTTACCGCAGGAGTCCAAGAAGTCCGCGCCTGGACATACATCAAAGGCAGTAAGGCTCCACAATGTGCCGGAGTAATTCATACTGATTTTGAAAAAGGTTTTATCCGCGCAGAAGTAATTAAATACGAAGATTATATCAAATATGGTTCAGAAAGCGCATGTAAAGAAGCCGGAAAAATGAATGTAGAAGGAAAAGAATATGTTGCACAAGATGGAGATATTATGCATTTCCGCTTTAATGTATAGTGATTATAAAAAATATAAATCATGAAAAACAAATTTTTAGTCCTATTAATCCTAATAACAGGATTCTCTGCAAGAAACATTCAAGCCCAACAACATGAAGTGATTGCAAAAAACGCAGCGGACAAACTTCAAAAAACCATTGTGGTAGATACCACTTCTCATTGGAAATTATCCGGAATTACAGGTGTTAATTTCTCACAAGCAGCTTTAGTTAACTGGGTAGCCGGAGGAGAAAATTCCATTGCGACGAATTTTTATTTAAACGGTTCTTTAGATTATGCAAAAGGGCCTTGGGCATGGGACAACGATCTAATTCTCGAATATGGTATTATTTATTCCGATGAATATAACTGGCGAAAAAATGCAGATAAAATATCCTTTACCTCCAAACTAGGTTACCAAATCAACAAAAAATGGTACTATTCATTATTATTTGATTTCAATACACAATTTGATAAAGGTTACAATTATCCAAATACCACCGACCGGATTTCCAATTTCATGGCACCCGCATATTCTAATATTGCGCTTGGTATCAACTACAAGCCAAACGACAATTTCAGTTTTTTCTTCTCTCCAACTTCAGCTCGTTTTACCTTTGTATTAGATGAT
>JAVBMM010000173.1:0-14763 GCA_031552425.1 Bacteroidales bacterium
TGCGGAAAACAATAAAGAAATAATTGTCTGCGATCGGCCTAATCCGAATGATTATGTTGAAGGCCCTGTACTACAACCAGATTGTAGATCTTTTGTTGGGATGCATCCTATTCCTATTCTTCATGGATTAACAGTGGGAGAGTTGAGCCAGATGATTAATGGAGAAGATTGGTTGAAGCTGACAGCAGGAAAATCTTTGAAATGTAATTTAAAGGTTATAGAGATGCAAGGATGGAAACATGGACAAGCTTATTCTTTACCGGTAAAACCATCTCCTAACTTACCCAATGATCTTGCGATTAAATTATATCCGTCGCTTTGCTTATTTGAAGCAACTAGTGTTAGTGTTGGACGTGGAACGACGATGCCTTTTCAGGTTTTGGGAGCTTCGGATAAAAAATATGGGAAATTTAATTTTGTACCACGTGCATTGAAAGGATGGGATATGTCACCGTTAAATCAAGGGAAAACTTGTTATGGGGTTGATTTGCGAAAAGATGATTTTCCCGGAGGATTTACGTTAAAATATTTCTTAGATTTTTATCATATTTCAGGAGAAAGAACCTCATTTATCACTCGTCCTGCATGGTTTGATTTATTAGCTGGCAATAAGAGTTTAAGAAAACAAATTATAAATGGAATGATGGAAAAAGAAATTCGTTCTACATGGAAAAAAGATTTGGATAAATATCGTGTAATAAGAGAAAAGTATTTGTTGTATGAAGAAAAATAATAACAATTTGTTCAATATTCATTACCTTTGTCATGTAAAAAGACAAAAACATGAGATATAAATTCTTAATTGTAACGTTTTTTATTTCTTATTTTTTCTTTTCCGGATTTGCATTGGAAAAAAACTTTGTGATTGTTATTGATGCAGGACATGGAGGAAAAGATCCAGGTGCGATTGGTCCTGCTCTAAAGTTAAAAGAGAAGAATCTTAATTTGGATGTTGCCCTTTTAGTTGGCAAGCAAATAGAAAAAAATCATCCTGATGTAAAAGTTGTTTACACAAGGAAAACAGATGTGTTTGTTGAACTGACAGAACGTAGTAAAATTGCCAATAAAGCAAAATCGGATTTATTTGTGTCTATTCATGCCAATTCTCTGAAACGAACTACTTCTGGAAAGGAAACTTTTGTACAGGGAGCAGAAACATATATTTTAGGGTCTTCTAACACAAAAGAAAATTTGGAAGTAGTTAAGAGAGAAAATTCAGTTATTTTGTTGGAAGATAATTATGAGCAAAAATATGAAGGTTTTGACCCAAATTCCATAGATTCTTATATTATTTTTGATATTATGCAGAATCAATACAAGGAAGAAAGTATTTCTTTTGCATCAGGTATACAAAAGGAATTTAAATCAAATGCCAAACGTGTTGATAGAGGAGTTAAACAAGCAGGATATTTGGTACTTTTAAAAACGGGTGCGCCCAGTGTATTGGTAGAGTTAGGATATCTGACCAATAAAGCTGAAGAAAAATATTTAAGCAGTGATGTAGGACAGCAAAAAATGGCAACCTCCATATATAATGCTTTTTTGAAGTATAAGAGAGAATATGACAAGAAAATGGGAGTATTTTCTGCTCATTCTACTTCTGCTCAGGAAAAAACGAATTCCGTTAAGGAAAAACAAGAAATTTCCACACAAAGTTCAATTGAAGGTGTAATATACAAAATACAAATCCTTATATCATCAGTTAAACTTTCAAATGGATCTCCAAAATTGAAAAGTTATAAAGATGTAGATTTTTATATAGACAACGGAATTTATAAATATACATATGGAAAAAGTACTGATTTTAATGAAATAGAAGTACTTAGAAAAAAAATATCAAAGGATTTTAAAGATGCTTTTATCGTCACATTCAAAGAAGGTAAAAGAATAAAATAATTGTAATTATGAAAAAGGGATTATCTAAGGAAGCCAAAATAGGTTTGGTTACCATTGTTGGATTGTTTTTATTGTATTTTGGTGTAAATTACCTCAAAGGAGTTGATATTTTTAAACCTTCAAACCATTACTATGTAAAATTCAAAAATACTACTGAATTACAAAGATCAGCTCCTGTTTATGTTGAAGGATTCAAAGTAGGAATGGTCAATGATATTATATATGATTATGAAACAAATAAAGGGATATTGGTAGAAATCAGCTTAGACAAAAGTATGAGGATCGAAACCGGTACCTATGTGAAAATGACGACAGGTCTGACTACAGGATCTAGTTTGAATTTGGTTTTGAATAAACATGTGCAATCTTACTATCAGCCCGGAGATACACTGGAGGGAAGGAATACTGTGGGTATAATGGATGTGGTTTCAGCGAATATCATTCCGCAAGTAGAAAGTTTATTGCCAAAACTTGATACGATTTTGACCGGATTGCAGTTGGTTGTAAATCATCCTGCTCTAAGATCTTCTTTGGATCATATAGAACGTACTACTGCGAACTTGGCTCAATCGACGGAACAATTAAATAAATTGATGTCAAAAGAAATACCATCAGTTATATCAAATTTCAATACTGTATCTTCCGATCTTGCTGTTGTAAGCTCCAAAATGAAAAATATAGATTTTGAAGCAACAATGAAAAGTGTAGATCACGCTATGAAAAACATGGAAAACATAACTGTTCGAATGAATAGTAAAGACAATAGCTTGGGTCTATTGTTGAATGATAGGCTATTGTATGATAATTTGAATACAACTACTGTTAATGCTTCCAATCTTTTACAGGATTTAAAAGATAATCCTAAAAGGTATGTTCATTTTTCTATATGGTAGAATAGAAAAATGATTCTTTTCTTGTATTGTAATTTAAAATTGTTCTAAATTAAAAAGTGAAAATTTATAGATTTTACATCTCCTCTTTATGGTGTGTATAAGATGTGTTTATATAGATTTTCTATACTTTTATTTAGATTTTTATTTAAATTATAATTAAATGTAAAATGCTGTTTTTCAGTTTTTTATGTCATTTTTCTGCTAATTTTTAAAAGAGGAATATAAGTGTCTGATATTAAAGAGAATATCTTTTTTATGAGAAATGCAAAGAAAACTCTATTTTTTTTATCGGTTTTTTTTTGCAAATTTTGTGCAATCAAATTAATTTTTTGTTAGAATAAATTCTTATTTAATCGCTACTTAAAAAGAGGAAAAGATAGTGAAAAATTGCCGTATTTTGTGGAATCAGTGCTTGGAAGTAATCCGGGATAATGTTAATGAATCAGCTTATCATACATGGTTCATACCCATTGTTCCCCTTCAATATGATAATGGAGCTTTAACAATACAGGTTCCTACATTGTTTTTTTATGAATATTTGGAGGCCAAATATGTGGATCTTTTACAAGCTACATTGTCCCGTGTGATAGGTCCGAACACTATCTTGAATTATCGTGTTACAGTAGATAGTTCTTCAAAAACACATCCTACCATTCAAAGTGATGGTGTAAGTGAAAGAGAAGTTCCCAAAGGAATGAATAAGGCTCCGGTACTTATGCCTGCTGCCCCGGTACAAGAATGGAATCCTAATTTAAATCTCAAATATAATTTTAATAATTATTTTGCTGGAGATAGTAATAAATTGGCTAGAATAGTCGCTGAAACCGTATCTAATAATCCGGGAAATACAGGATTTAATCCATGTTTTATTTATGGAAAACCAGGTGTGGGTAAAACACATTTATGCCATGCAATAGGTTCTCGTATCCTGGAGTTATTTCCAGAGAAAAAAGTGTTATATATTTCTGCTCATTTGTTTAAGGTGCAGTTTACCGATGCTATGAGAAATAACACATCCAATGATTTTATTAATTTTTATCAAGGAGTGGATGTATTGATCTTGGATGATATTCAAGAATTAGCTAATATGGCTGCTACGCAGAAAACATATTTCCATATTTTCAACCATTTACATCAATTAGGAAAACAAATTGTGCTGACATCTGATAAATCTCCTATTGAATTAGATGGTTTGGAAGAGCGTTTAATCTCAAGATTAAAATGGGGTGTAATGGCGGAGTTACACACTCCGGATTTGGAGCTTAGAAAAAGAATATTGATTAATAAAATCAAACATGATGGTTTGGTCATTTCTGAAGATATAGTAGACTATATAGCGGAAAATGTAACGGAACATGTTCGTGATTTAGAAGGAATAATTACATCTTTGTTAGCATGTTCATTGGCTTACAATAAGGATGTAGATTTAGAGCTAACACAAAGGGTAGTCAGTCAATCTATTAAAGTGAGAGAAAGAAAGATTACTATTGAAAAAATTCAAGATGTAGTAAGTAATTATTATAAGATTGAATTAAGTGTGATGCATTCTAAATCAAGAAAAAGGGATATTGTACAAGCGCGTCAGGTATCCATGTTTCTATCTAAGAAATATACTAATTCTTCTTATTCACATATCGGATATAAAATAGGGAAGCGAGATCATGCTACAGTGTTACATGCATGTAAAACAGTGCAAGATTCTATCGATATAGATAAAAAGTTTTGTAAGTCAATTGTGGAAATTGAAAATATCTTGAAAAATTAAGAGAAAGCCAATAAGTGAAAACAAAAAAGAGTGAAGAATAAGTCAAATGGATGATGATTTTTCACTCTTTTTTTTTATAAGTTTTCCAACATTCTTTTAATAATAACTTGAGCTGAAATTTCTCTGTTTGCTGCTTCTTGGATAACAATTGATTGAGGACTTTCTATTACATCGTCGGTTACAATCATATTGCGACGAACCGGAAGGCAATGCATAAAATAAGCATTGTTGGTTAATGCCATTTTTTTTGTATCTACTGTCCAGCTCATATCTTTACTGATGATTTGTCCATAATTAGGATCTGTATATGCCGACCAATTCTTGGCATAAATAAAATCAGCATTTTTGAAAGCTTTTTGTTGATCATATTCAATCTTGGCATTTCTGACAAATTGAGGAGCTAGTTCGTATCCTTTAGGATGAGTAATGACGAAATCTACATCCGCTTCATTCATAAAATCGGCAAAAGAATTAGGCACTGCTTGTGGAAGAGATTTAGGATGTGGAGCCCAAGTTAAAACAACTTTAGGACGTTTATTTTTTTTGTATTCTTCAATAGTTATCAAATCTGCAAATGCTTGTAGAGGATGTCCTGTTGCTCCTTCCATGCTGAAGACCGGTTTTCCTGAATATTGGATAAATTGGTTCAGTATTTTTTCATTATAATCATCTTCTTTATTTTCGAATTGGGCAAATGCACGGACTCCTATGATATCACAGTAACAACCCATAACAGGGATGGCTTCTAAAATATGTTCAGGTTTATCACCATCCATAACTACGCCTCTTTCTGTTTCAAGTTTCCATGCTCCTTGGTTGATGTCGAGCACAATAGTGTTCATTCCGAGGTTCATAGCTGCTTTTTGAGTGCTAAGACGAGTCCTGAGGCTTGAATTAAAAAATACCATTAATAAGGTTTTATTTTCTCCCAAATGTTTGTATGCAAACTTGTTTTGTTTGATATCGGTAGCTTCAGATAAGGCTTTGTTCAAGTCACCCAGATCTTTTACATTAGTGAAATATTTCATTATTTTGCTTTTTATCTTTGATTTTCTTTATTCTCTTACTTGTCCTTCTCCATTAATAATCCATTTATATGAAGTTAATTCTTCCAGAGCCATTGGTCCCCGTGCATGTAATTTCTGTGTGCTAATACCAATTTCTGCTCCTAATCCGAATTGTGCTCCATCGCTAAAAGCTGTAGAAACATTTGCATATACACAAGCAGCATCAATCATTTTTTCAAAAAGAATAATATTCTCCTGATTTTCAGAAATAATGCACTCACTATGCTTAGAACCATGATCAGTGATGTGTTGAATAGCTTCTTCTATATTGTTAACAGTTTTGATACTCATTTTATAATCCAAAAATTCTATTCCAAAACTTTCGGGAGTAGCATGTTGTAATAAATTATTCGGATAATGTCCCGCAAGAGCTTCGTATGCTTTTTCATCTGCATAAATGATTACATTGCTTTTTTGTAAAGGCTCACAAATGAAAGCTAAATCATCCAAGCGATTTTGGTGAATAATTAGACAATCTAATGAATTACAAACGCTTACACGACGGGTTTTGGCATTATTTACAATTTTTCTTGCTTTTTTAGAATCTCCATATGAATCAAAATAAGTATGGCAAATTCCAGCTCCTGTTTCTATAACAGGAATTTTTGCATTATCCCTTACAAAATCAATTAAACTTTTACTTCCCCGTGGAATCAATAAATCCACATATCCTGTGGCATTTAATAATTCGGTAGTAGCAGTTCTATCTGCGGGTAATAAAGTACAAGAAGCCGGATCTATATCATATTTTTTCAAGACATCTTGAATAATTTTAACAATAGCTAAATTGGAAAATTCAGCATCAGATCCACCTTTTAAAATGCATGCATTTCCTGATTTGAAACACAAAGAAAATACATCAAAACTTACATTAGGGCGTGCCTCATATATAATCCCTATTACCCCGAAAGGGACACTTATTTTTTTTATATTTAATCCGTTGGGACGTGTTGTTTCCATTAGGGTTTTTCCTAACGGTGAAGGTAATTTTGCTACACTTTTCATGTCATTTGCGATTCCGTGGATACGTTCCGGATTTAAAAGTAAGCGGTCGTACTTCGGATCGTTTTTCGCCATTCTTTCCAAGTCTTTTTGGTTTTCTTCCAAAATGTATGAAATGTTTGAGATAGCAGCATCCGCCACTTTATTTAACACTTCAGTAATAAGTTCGTCAGAGAGCAAATTCAATTTTCTGCTGGCGTGAAGTGTTGCATTAAAAATACCTTCAAGTTTCATATTCAATTAATCTAAATACAAATAATCATAATGTATAACAGGTTTATTACCTTTTTTACCAATCAGTTCGGAAACTTTTTTGTTGTCATAACCAACTCGTCCCACACCAATTTGTTTTCCCGATTCGTCGATTATTTTTACGATATCGTCTTTTTCAAATTCACCTTTTACTTGTGTAATTCCAACAGATAGAAGAGAAGTAGCTTTATTCCCAATCAATGCATCTTTTGCTCCTTCATTTACATGAATTTCTCCTTTAGCAAAACCATCAGAGTGGGCGATCCATTTTTTTACATTGGAGACTCCCTTTGGATTGGCAATAAATTTGGTGCAAATTTGTTTACTGTTTTTCTTCAAAAGTTCCGGTAAAATATTTTCTTTTTCACCATTGGCAATAAAAACTGCAATGCCTTCTTCGGCTACTTTTGCTGCAATATTGTATTTGGTGAGCATTCCGCCTCTTCCGAAAGATGATTTTCCGGATTGTATGTATTGTGAAATATCTTGCTTTCTGTTATTGATTTCCAGAATAACTTTGGATTCAGGGTCAGAAGGGCTTCCATTATAAATTCCATCAATATTACTGAGGATAATCAAAGCTTCGACCCCCATCATGGATGCGATTAATCCGGAAAGTTCATCATTATCAGTAAACATCAGTTCTGTTACAGAAATTGTATCATTTTCATTTACAATCGGAATAACACCGGATTCTAACATGACACTGATACAATTTTTTTGATTGAGATAATGTCTACGGGAACTGAAATTTTCTTTGGTAGTAAGTACTTGCCCACAAGCAATACGATGTTCTTTGAAAAGTTCGTAATATCTGTTGATCAATTTAGCTTGCCCTACAGCAGAAAAAAGTTGACGTTGTGAAACAGCATCCAGTTTTTTTTGCAGTTTAATTTCACTTCGCCCGGAAGCAACAGCACCGGAAGAAATTAGAATAATTTCCATGCCTTTACGGTATAGTTCCGCAACTTGGTCAACAATGGCCGACATGCGGGTAGCATCTAAAGTGCCATCTTTGCGTGTCAGTACATTACTTCCAATTTTAACTGCTATGCGTTTGTATTGATACATAATGTTATTCTTCTTCCGAAAGAAAATCTTTGTTATTTTTCCTGTTGTATAATTTTTTGTTTGTATGAATCTTATGAATGGCAACCCAACCGGAGGATTTTTCCAGTTGAATTTCCCTGTCAGCTTTTTTTACTGCTTTTAGATAATCTGATACAGAGATTTTCATTTCCCGGTTGTTTTTTTGCTTTTTTTTCTTCATCAAACAACAATTACAGGAGCAAATGTACTCATTTTTATTTTGTATCTCCTTGTCTGATTTCTACTCTCCTGATTTTTCCACTGATTGTTTTAGGCAATTCGTCTACAAATTCTATAATTCTTGGATATTTATAGGGAGCTGTAACTTCTTTCACATAATCTTGAATTTCTTTAATAAGATGTTCTCCTTGCTTACTTTTGTAAGTTGGAGATAATACAATGGTAGCTTTTACTATTTGCCCTCTCACTTCATCAGGTACTCCGGTAATAGCACATTCTACAACAGCAGGATGGGTCATTAAAGCACTTTCCACTTCGAAAGGACCTATGCGATAACCGGAACTTTTGATGACATCATCGTTACGTCCGACGAACCAGAAAAATCCATCTTCATCTCGCCAGGCAACGTCTCCTGTGTGATAAACATTATTATTGTAGACTTTTTCAGTCAATTCTTTGTCTTTATAATATCCCATAAATAATCCGACAGGCTTTCCTTTATCTGTGCGGATGACAATTTCGCCTTGTTCTCCATCTTCGGCAGAACGTCCGTCGGGAGTTATTAAATCAATATCGTATGCCGGATTGGGAAGTCCCATGGATCCGGGTTTGGGTTCCATCCAAGGAGAAGTTAAAATCATACAGGTACTTTCTGTTTGTCCGAATCCTTCCCGCATTTTTATTCCAGTCAGTTCGTAAAATTGTTTATAAACAGAAGGATTTAAAGCTTCTCCGGCAATGGTACACCATTCTAAGGAAGATAAATCATATTTTGTAAGGTCTTCACGGATCATAAATCTGAATATGGTAGGAGGAGCACAAAAAGATGTTACTTTATATTTTTCAATGACCCTCAACATGTCGGCAGGAGTGAATTTCTCATGATCATACACAAAAACACATGCCCCCGCAATCCATTGTCCGTAAAGTTTTCCCCAGACGGCTTTAGCCCATCCTGTATCGGCAACCGTCAAATGTAAACTTTTCTCATGAAGATTATGCCAATATTTAGCAGTAGAAATATGTCCCAACGGATAAGTATAATCATGAATTACCATTTTGGGATTACCTGTTGTGCCTGATGTGAAATAAAGGATGAAAATATCAGTGTTTTCATTTACTTTTTCCGGTTTTACAAAAGGTGCAGCATTTTGAATACCAAGTTGAAAGTTATTCCAGCCTTCCGGGACTATCGGTCCTACGGATACTAATTGTTTAATTGACGGACATTCTGGTAAAGCATCATTGATGTGTTTTATCACTTCTTCTTCTCCTACGGAAACAATCATTTTTATATCTGCTGCATGGCTTCTATAGATGATGTCCTTTTTTGTCAGCAAATGTGTAGCAGGGATGGCGATGGCTCCTATTTTGTGCAGAGCAATAACTGCAAACCAAAATTCGTAACGACGCTTCAAAATCAACATCACCATATCTCCTTTTTTGATATCAAGCGATTGGAAATAAGAAGCTGTTTGGTCACTGTATTTTTTTATATCAGCAAAAGAAAAATCGATGTGTTCTCCTTTATCATTTGTCCAACAGAGGGCCTTTTTATTGGGGTTAGTTGCAGCCCATTCGTCAATAATATCGTAAGCAAAATTAAAATTTTCCGGTACAACAACCTGGTAGTTTTCTTCGAAATCTTTTTGAGAGTTAAAATGGATTTTTCTTAAATATTTTTCAAGCATATAAAAGGTAATATTAGATAATTATAGCTAAAAATTTGACAGGTTTATTATTCAATGCCTTCATTCCGTGAAGTTGTGAAGAATCAAAATAAATGGAGTCTCCTTCTTCTAAAAAGATATCTTTTCCGGCTATTTGGATTTGTAAACATCCGCTGATGACCATATTGAACTCTTGTCCTTCATGGGTGTTGAGATGAATAGGATCTTCTTTTTTAGAAGGTTCAACAGTTACAAGAAACGGTTGTACTTTTTTGTCGATGAATCCTGCAGCAAGAGATTGATATTTATATGCCTTAACCCGTTCTACACTTGGTCCGTTTCCGTTTCTCGTCACAAAATAAGATGTCATTTTGGGTTCTTCTCCGAACATAAGAACACTCAAGCCTACTTTTAAATGCTGAGCAATTTCGTTAAGCGAACTTACGGAAATATCATGTTTCCCAGATTCATATTTGATGTATTCGTCCACGGGAATATTGCATTTTTCTGCCATATCTTCTTTGGAAAGGTCGAGTGATTCTCTCAATCCTTTCAATCGTTCTCCGATTTGTTTGAGATGTTCGTTCATTATAAATTACTTGTTTTTATTCCTTCAATAACAGCATTTGAAAAGCCATTTTTTTCCATAGCATTTAATCCTTTAATAGTAACTCCTCCGGGTGTGGTTACCTTATCTATTTCCACTTCCGGATGATTTCCTTGAGAAGATAGCAAGGTTATTGCACCTTCTAAAGTTTGCATTACGATTTCCTTCGCTTGTTCGGGATAAAAGCCTATTTCTATTCCGGCTTCCATTGCTGCACGGATATACCGGAAAGCAAATGCAATTCCACAAGAGCCTAAAGCTGTTCCGGCTTGCATGAATTTTTCCTCAATAAACATGGATTTACCCATCTCATTAAAGATATCTGTTACCAGTTTTTCTTGTTCTTCAGAAGTGTTAAAAGAAGATATAAAAGTCATACTTTCTCCTACAGAAACAGCTGTATTTGGAATTACCCTGAAAATGGCCGGGTCATTGGAATTAACTTTCTTTAAAAAAATATTCAGTTGTTCGAAAGTGACCCCTGCGGCAACAGAAATAATGAATTGGTTGTCGTAATTGATTAAATATTTGATTCCGTCTAATAAATTTTCTACCAACCATGGTTTGACCGCAATAATGATAATATCTGATTTTTTAATTGCAAGATCATCTTCTTCTGCCGCATTAATGGATGCATTGAAGTTTTTTATTTCTTTCAATATACTTTGATTAATATCTATAACAGTGATATCAGAGGGATTGAAGATACTTCCTAGAGAAAGTCTTCGAGCAATAGCTCCTCCCATATTTCCTCCGCCTATGATAGTTATTTTCATGATAAACACAATTTAAATTTCTCCAAAAATATATCAATTTCTTGTTTACTTATACACAGAGGAGGTAACAAACGTATAACATTTGTTCCTGATACTCCGGTAAATACATTTTCTTTAAATAAAAGTTTTGTCCGTATTTCTTTTACTGGGACTTCCATTTCTATACCAATCATCAATCCCATTCCACGTACTTCTTTTATTCCCGGGATCTTTTTTAATTCAGACAATAAGTATTCTCCAATATTTTTTGCATTGTTTACTAATTGCTCTTTTTCAAAAATTTCTAAAACGGCAATAGCTGCAGCACATGCCAAATGGTTTCCCCCAAAGGTAGTTCCTAACATACCGTATGCCGGTTTGAAAATAGGACTTATTAGTACTCCTCCGATGGGAAATCCATTTCCCATTCCTTTGGCAACAGTAATGATATCTGGTCTGATATCTGCATGTTGGAATGCAAAAAACTTTCCACTTCTTCCATATCCGGATTGAATTTCATCCAAAATAAGCATAGTTCCTGTTTCGGAACATATATTTCTTAATTCTTTTAAGAAAAGTATATCCGGTACTTGAATTCCTCCTACACCTTGAATTCCTTCGATGATAACGGAAGATATATCTCCTTTTTTTAATTCTTCTCTAACAGTCTGAATATCATTGAAATTAACATAAATTACTTCTAATGTTTCATTGACCGGAGCTGTGATGTTTGGATTGTCTGTTACTCGTGCCGCCGCAGATGTCCTTCCGTGAAAAGATTTTTTAAAGGCAAGTACTTTTTTCCTTCCATTATGGAAAGAAGCTAGTTTAAGTGCATTTTCATTTGCTTCAGCCCCTGAATTAATAAGAAATAAGTCATAATCATCATACCCGGATATTTTTCCGAGTTTATCAGCCAATTCTTGTTGAAGGCTATTCTTTACTGAATTAGAATAAAATCCCAGTTTGTTTAGCTGATCTGTTATTTTTTGTACATAGTATGGATGGGTATGTCCTACAGAAATAACTGCGTGTCCACCATATAAATCTAAATATTTATTTCCCTCTTTATCGTAAGTATAACAACCTTTTCCTTTTACGATTTCTATATCGAATAATGGATATACGTCGAATAGTTTCATAAGTTTTAAAATTAAAAAGCGCTTGGTTTAAGTGCCAAACCTGTTTTTTCATCTAATCCGAAAATCAGGTTGAAATTATGTACAGCTTGTCCGGATGCTCCTTTCAGGAGATTATCTATAATAGAAACAATGAAAATCTTATCTCCATGTTTTTCTATATGTAAAATACATTTGTTTGTATTTATCACTTGCTTTAAGTCCGGATTTTTATCGGAAACAAACGTAAAAGCAGCATCCTGATAAAAGTTTTTGTATAATTTTTCCATTGCCTCATGTGAAAGGTCACATCGTGTATAAACACTTGCAAAAATACCTCGCGGAAAATCTCCTCTAACCGGAATGAAATTGATATTTTCATTATAACCTTTTTGCAATTGAGATAATGATTGGTTAATTTCTTCCAAGTGTTGATGATTAAAAGCTTTATAAACGGAAATATTATTGTCTCTCCAACTGAAATGCGTCGTTGATGCTGGTTTAACTCCTGCTCCGGTTGAACCGGTGATAGCATTCACGTGAATTTCACCTTTTAGTAGGTTATTGGCAGCCAACGGCAAAACAGCAAGTTGAATAGCGGTGGCAAAACATCCCGGATTTGCAATTCTTTTTGCTTGTTGGATACGCTTTTTATTGAGTTCCGGAAGTCCGTAAACAAAATCATGTTCAGCGCTTTCTTTCCTAAAGTCAGTTGAAAGGTCTATGATTTTGACTTTTCCGGGAATTTTATTTTCGTCTATAAATTTTTTACTGTCTCCATGTGCGGAACAAAGAAAAAGTGCATCCACTTGTTCAAGTGGAAGTTGATCTGTGAATGCCAAGTCAGTTTCACCGATTAATCCTCCATGAATATCGGTAATTTTGTTTCCGGCATTACTATTGCTGTTAATGAATATAATCTCAACTTGAGGATGGTTAATTAGTAAACGAATCAATTCACCTGCAGTATAACCAGCTCCTCCAATAATTCCTACTTTAATCATTTTTTATTCTTTTCCTGAATATTGAAAAATATTTTTGTCGGAATGGCCATGATTTTGGTAAAACCCTTGGCATCATCAGCCGTCCAGGCTTTGTTAATTTCTCCATATTCTCCAAAATCAGCTTTCATTAGATCGAAAGGACTTTCAACACCTACTAAAGTATAATGATACGGACGGAGATTAATAATAACCGTTCCTGTAACATTTTCTTGAGAATGCATTAAGAAAGCTTCCATATCTCTCATAACCGGATCTAAATATTGTGCTTCATGCAAGAACATACCATACCAGTTACCGATTTGTTCTTTCCAATATTGTTGCCATTTTGTCAAAGTGTGTTTTTCCAACATTTTATGAGCATTAATGATCAACATTGGCGCTGCGGCTTCGAATCCGACTCTTCCTTTTATTCCGATGATAGTGTCTCCAATGTGCATATCTCTTCCGATACCATACTGAGAGCCGATAGCTTCAATTTCTTGGATAGCTTTTACTTTATCGGAATATTTTTTACCATTAACGGCGTTGATTTCTCCTTTTTCGAAAGAGATGGTTAAAGTTTCTTCTCCTTGTTTTTTTACTTGAGAAGGATAGGCTGATTCCGGTAAAGTTTGTTCGGATTTCAATGTTTCTTTTCCTCCGATAGAAGTTCCCCACAATCCTTTGTTGATGGAATATTCCATTTTGGTAAAATCTGCTTCAAAACCATGCTCTTTCAGATAATTGATTTCGTATTCTCTGGTAAGAATCATGTCCCTGGTGGGAGTGAGGATCTTAATTTCAGGAGCTAACACATCAAAAGTCAAGTCAAATCTCACTTGATCGTTTCCTGCGCCCGTACTTCCGTGAGCTACATAATCCGCTCCGATTTCTTTAGCATAGTTAATGATGGCTATTGCTTGAAAAATTCGTTCGGAACTGACTGAAATAGGATAGGTGCCATTTCTGAGAACATTTCCGAAGATCATATATTTGATGCTTTTCTCGTAATAATCTTGTGTAATATCTAAAGAAACATGTTTAACCGAACCTAGTTTATAAGCTCGTTCTTCGATTCGTTTTAATTCTTCTTTATCAAAACCTCCTGTGTTGGCAACGGCGGTATATACTTCATATCCTTTTTCTTTGGACAGATACATAGCGCAGAAAGAAGTGTCTAAACCTCCACTAAATGCTAAAACTACTTTTTCTTTCATCTTGGTATTTATTTGTTTTTTGCGAATTTTTCTTTCAGATTTTCTCTTTAATAAAGAAGTTCCAAAGTTACGGATTATTCTTTAATCTTTTTTTTCTTTTCCGTACTTTTCTTTGGCCGGATCATACAGCATTGCAGTACAAATGCAGTATCTTCTCCCTGTCCGTTCCAGGATGTCGGAGTTTATACATCCGTTGCATCCTCTCCAAAAAGCTTCATCATCTGTGAGTTGGGCAAATGTTACGGGTACATATCCTAATTCCGTATTAA
>JAVBMM010000133.1:0-5271 GCA_031552425.1 Bacteroidales bacterium
TTCCATATCACCATTAGTAAGTAAATTCTGTGCAGAAACAAAAGCAACACAAATTGTTACTATTGTACAAATAAGTAATAATCTCTTTTTCATGAAATTAATAATTTGATTTAACAATTCAATAGATATAATTTTATAGCAAATATAAAATCTACTTTAAATAAAAAGAGATAAAATCGTCTCAAAAAAAGACAAAATTATCCCAAGTCAAAGAATTTGGATGATTTTTACATCATTTTGTACGATTACAACAGATTAAAAGAAAAGAAAGAGCTATCAATTGCCATTTATAACGAAAAAAGCTATCTTTAAGTGGACAGTCATGATTTCCATTAATGGCTCAAAAAACAAAGTTATCATGATCTGAGGTAATAGCTTTGTTCGAATTGACCATATTTTTGCATTTTTATTTCAAGAGCTCAATTTTTTATGGTCTTTTATTGTTTTGATAAATATTGTTTCGGTGATACAAAATTTTTGACCAATTGATTTATAGGTTGTTACACTTTCAGTGAGGTATGCTTTATATGCAGTTAAGATTAAAGAATATCTATTTAGTTGAAAGCTCTTCAGCTTTATACAGCGCTTGATTTATATTTTCACATATATTTTCTTTTCCTACTTTATCGGAGAATCCACTTTTTTCCATCATGGTTCGGATTTTTTCATTTACTCCGGACAAAACAATTTTAATCCCTTCTTTTTCAGATAAACGTAATAAACTTTCCAAATTGTGTAGGCCTGTAGAATCCATAAAAGGAACTTTACGCATCCGTATGATGCGTACTTTGGGTTTTCCTCCTCCTATTTGTTTCATACTTTCGTCAAATTTGTTGGCAATCCCGAAGAAAAAAGGGCCGTCTATTTCGTAAATTTCCACTCCATTGGGAATAACTAATTTTTCCAGGTCATTCGAAAAATCAGTTTCAGAGGAAATGTCCAGTTCATTTTTAACAATAGAAATTTGTGTACTTTCAGTAACGCGTCTCATTAAAAACAACATAGCAATTAACAGACCGATTTCTATGGCAATGGTAAGATCAAAAAGTACGGTTAAAAAGAAAGTAACAAGTAAAACCGTCACGTCTGATTTAGGATTTTTGAGTAAAGAACGAAATGTTCGCCATTCACTCATATTATAAGATACAATGATCAATACTCCAGCTAAACAAGCCATAGGAATATGTTTGGTAAGAGGTCCTAAAAATAATAAGATTAATAATAAAACAATAGCATGGATTATTCCTGCTATGGGAGTTTTTCCACCATTATTGATATTAGTCATAGTTCGTGCAATGGCTCCTGTGGCAGGTATCCCTCCAAATATAGGAGTGATGATATTAGCGGCTCCTTGTGCGATTAATTCTGTATTAGAATCATGTTTATCTCCTGTCACACCATCTGCTACTGTTGCAGAAAGTAAAGATTCTATAGCACCTAACATCGCAATGGTAAAAGCAGCCGGGAATAATAAATTGATTGTTTCCAAATTAATAGGTATAGTGGTTGGTTCCGGAATGCTGGCATTGATTTGAAATCTGTCTCCGATAGTTTCTATTCCTGTGATGTTAAAATAATTCCTTAAAATGTAAACTATCACGGTCATAAAAATGATAGCAATTAAGGATCCTGGTATTTTTTTTGAAAATTTGGGAGAAATAATAATGATGATAATACTTAAAATACCCACTAAAGTTGCCCAGGGATTAATTGTTGCAATTGCTTTTCCATAAGCGACCCATTTGGAAATAAAATCTGCAGGAATGGTATTCATGCTTAATCCGAATAAGTCTTTCATTTGAGTAGTAAAAATGGTCAAGGCAATACCGCTGGTAAACCCAACAATAATAGGATAGGGCATAAATTTGATGATGCTACCTAACTTTAAAACTCCCATTAAAATTAACATAACTCCTGCAATAACAGTAGCTATGGCTAATCCTTCGATGCCAAATTGTTGGATAATACCATAAACAATAATAATGAAAGCGCCGGTAGGTCCCCCGATTTGTACAGAACTTCCTCCTAAAAATGAAATAATGAATCCGGCAATAATCGCTGTTATTAATCCCTTTTCTGGACTTACTCCCGAAGCAATACCAAAAGCAATAGCTAAGGGTAAAGCAACAATTCCTACAATAATTCCGGCCATGAAATCAGCCATGAACTTTTCTTTGGAATAATTTCTCAAAGAAGTAAATAATTTAGGATAAAAAGGTATGTTTAGTTTCATTTAACATGATAATTTTAAAAAGAATTTGCAAAGGTAAGTATAAGTAGATAAATTTATCTTTTTTTTCGAGCAAATCTAAAATGATTGAAATCAATGAACATTTAATTCGATTTTTTTGTTTAAATTATAAGTTTACTTGATATATAGTTGGGTGTTAATTTTTTTACTTATTTATATTATAGAACAGAAAGCATGGAAAAAAGTTTGAAGGGAACTCGTACTGAGCAGAATTTATTAAAAGCATTTGCCGGAGAGTCACAAGCAAGGAGTAGGTACACATATTTTGCAAGTGTTGCAAAAAAAGAAGGTTATGAGCAAATTGCAGGTGTTTTTTTGGAAACTGCAGAACAAGAGAGAGAACATGCCAAAAGATTTTTTAAATTCCTCGAAGGAGGTATGGTGGAAATTACGGCTACTTATCCGGCCGGAATTATTGGTACAACAGCCCAAAATCTTCTAGCCGCTGCAGAAGGCGAATTGGAAGAGTGGGACATACTCTATAAAAATTTTGCTGAAATTGCTATGGAAGAAGGATTTCCACGTGTAGCTACTGCGTTTAAAATGATTGCAAAGGTAGAAGCAGAGCATGAAGCAAGATATCGCAAATTATTGGCAAGATTGGAAGCAGAAAAATTCTTCGAAAGAGAAGAAGAAATAGAATGGCAATGCCGTAATTGTGGATATGTTCATAAAGGTAAAAAAGCATTGGAAAATTGTCCGGCTTGTGAACACCCTAAAGCTTATTTCGAGCCGAAGAAAACGAACTACTAATAAAATCCTCCCAAAAAGGAGGTAACCACTATGAGACATTTAGTAATCTTAGGCCATCCCTCCACGGATAGTTTGAATAAAATTATTCAGGAAGAAATTGTTCAATTGTATAAGTTTCATGGATCTGACATTGTCATTAGAGACTTATATCGAATAGGTTTTAATCCTATTTTGTCTGAGAAAGATATTAAAGCTGCCCGTTCTGGAAAAGTGTTGCCAGACGTAAAAGTAGAGCAGGAATATATACGAAAATCAGATGTGATTACTTTTATTTATCCTATTTGGTGGACTTCAATGCCTGCCATTGTAAAAGGTTATATAGACCGAGTTTTTTCATATGGTTTTGCTTATTCTTTTACGAGCACTAATGTAATGAAAAAACTGTTGAAAGGGAAAAAAGTAATTATTGTGAATACACATGGTTCTTCTGCCGAGTTTTATAGAAGTAACGGGGTATATGAGGCCATGAATCGGTTAACGGAAGAACATATTTTTGAAGTTTGTGGATTGGAAGTAGTGTTGCATTATTATTTGGATAATATTAGTGAGGGTTCTGATAAGGTATGTTTAAAAACGAAGATCGATGAATTAAAGGTCGCGATTAAAAAGGTCTTAGGACTAGTAGAAGGAAAATTAAGCATGGATTCACACTTTTTTTTCTGATATGATCTATAAAAAACAGGGCACAATTAAATGTTGTGCCCTGTTTTTTTATATTAATTAGTAGGGATTATTTGAGAAGAGATTTTGCAATTCCCATTTCCAAACCTCTTAATTCTGCCAAACCACGTAATCTACCAATACAGGAATACCCCGGATTTGTTTTTTTCTTTAAATCATCTACCATTTGGTGTCCATGGTCAGGACGGAATGGAATGGAACATTTTCTTCTTTGTTGTAACAAGAATAAATTTTTCATTACGTTATACATATCCACATCACCTTCTAAGTGGTTCGCTTCGTAAAAGTTGCCTTCGGCATCACGTTGGGTGCTTCTTAAGTGTACAAAATTTACACGGTCTCCCAAACGTTCCATCATCCCTGGAAGATCATTTTCTTCAATTACACCGAAAGAACCAGTACATAGACATAAGCAATTGGATGGATTAGGAACAGCGGCCACAATCTTATTAAAATCCTCTTCAGTGCTCATGATTCTCGGTAATCCTAAAATAGCATATGGAGGATCATCGGCATGAATTACCATTTTTACATTTGCTTCATCTGCCACCGGACAAATTTCTTTTAGGAAGTAAATCAAGTTCGCACGTAATTTTTCAGCGTCGATACCTTTGTAT
This sequence comes from Bacteroidales bacterium, assembly GCA_031552425.1. Lineage (GTDB taxonomy): Bacteria > Bacteroidota > Bacteroidia > Bacteroidales > Azobacteroidaceae > JAISFI01. The sequence goes on from JAVBMM010000133.1 coordinate 4,303, forward strand.
CTATCTAGTGCTTCTTGAAATTGTTGTACGGTGAAACTTTCTTCTGAACCTGGTAGGCCAGCAATAATATTGCGGGTCAATAAATGCTTTTCTTCTTCTGACATTCCTTCAAAACGAGCTTTTGCTTTGGCAATATCAGCTGCACTGTATTCTTTTTCTGCTCCGGGTCTTTTCAAAATGAAAAGGTCGAAAGCAATAAAAGCCGCTTTTTCGAAACGTAAAGCCTTTGAACCGTCCGGCATTGTGTACGCTAAATCTGTGCGAGTCCAATCCAATACAGGCATAAAGTTATATGTTACGATATAAATTCCGCAGGCGCTTAGATTTTTGATGCTTTCTTTATAGTTGTCGATATATTTCTGGAAATTTCCAGTTTGAGTTTTAATGTGTTCGTGCACGGGAACACTTTCTACAACTGACCATGAAAGACCAATTTCTTCAATCATTTTTTTCCGTTTCATAATCTCGTCAACCGTCCATATTTCTCCGTTAGGAATATGATGTAAGGCTGTTACTATTCCGGTGGCACCAGCTTGCTTAATGTCCCAAAGACTCACTGGATCATTAGGGCCGTACCATCTCCATGTTTGTTCTGCTAAATACATAATTTTAGTCTGTTTTCCTTGTTAATAATTCAAATAAATAAACAATGAGCACACTACCGTGTGCGCACACAAAGATAAATGTTTTTTTTCGATATTCCAAATTAAATGAGGATGTATTAAATAATTAGCCCATTCGTATAGTTTTCAAAATAGACTTGAATTAAAATGATATAATTTTTTTAATTTTGCATGATTTTGGAATAGATATAATAATTGATGGATAACTTGTCTTCTAAAATTAAAATAAAAGATATCGCGGAGATGGCTGGCGTTTCTGTAGGTACGGTGGATCGTGTGTTACATAATAGAGGAGACGTTTCTGCTAAAAGTTGGGAAAAAGTAAACCATGTGCTAAAAGAAATAA
>JAVBMM010000122.1:0-11160 GCA_031552425.1 Bacteroidales bacterium
CAGCCAATCCTGTTCCTGCAAGAGCAAACAAATTTTGTCCACCATTTACTTTTTGTCCTTCCGAAAGGTTATTCCCATCCATGGATACAACTCCTCCGAAACGGGCGGAAATAATCCTTTCGTCTGTTTGAGAAGATTCCACTTGAGCAAGGGTTTTTATCACTTGGCCAAATTTCCGGAGGACAGGTAAAGCTGTTCCAAAATCCATTTTCCATGATTGCTCTTTGGTAAATGTGATTGCATCCGGATAAGTAACTTCTTCTACGGCATGTTGGGCAGTATGTAAATCTTCATATACTGTTACCGAAGGTGTTTTAATCAAAGATTTCTTATCCTGAGTTTTTATTTCAAAAAACAAATATCCTTCCCCTGACACCTCGGGTTGTAATTCGAATGAATAAACACCTGCATTTTCAGAATTTTCTTGTATTTGTTTAATTTCTTTATCGGCAATAACCAATCCGGCAGTAATTGAAAGAGGTTTTACCGGCTTAAAATTTTGTAATGAAGTAAGATATAATATCACTTTTGAAGGATTTCCGGCAGACAAAGGTTCTGCCTCTACCCAAACTTCAAAGTTATCATCATAAGCCAACAATTTTATTTGATCATCGTGTGAATGCCCTGCATGAGAATCTTCTTCATCTGAATGGTTATGCCCTGCATGTTCCGATTCATCCGAATGGTTATGCCGGTGATTACATCCCATGAATGATAAGCTAATAAGGGCTATGGAAAAAAGTATTTTTTTCATGACTATTTTTAATTGATTTTTTAGAATTACCTATATTTTCTGATAAATATAGAATGATAAATATAACTCAACTTAAATAGCAAAGTTTTCTATATCAATGAATACTAACTGGGAATTTGACATTAATCAAAGTTCCTGTATTCATTTTCTTTGCTCTTAAAAAAGGAAAGGAGGAGCTCGCAAACCCCGGATGGAGCTTGCTAAAACAGTCTGAAAATTTATTAAGTAAGGTATTTGTTTTAGAAAACCCAGCTGTTTCGGAGGCAAAAAATCAAAAGATATCCAATCCGGACAAAGCATTTGAAAAAATATTTGCAAACGAAACTGATCCTGTACAGATGGAATAACACTTTTTTCCTGATCAGAACAGGATACTATAATTAACTGATCTAAAACACATGATTTTTCATCTTCTCCTGAATGATGATGCCCTTCGTGGCATGAGTTAGAGCAGCAGGTATTGTTTTCCGGACAACAGTGATCATCTTCACTTACAGATGCATAAAAAGCTTTCGGATCAAAACAAGGAATTTCATTATGGTGATGGTGGGGTAATATAGCGTGAATTAACACAGAAAATCCCACACAAAAAGAAAATAATATAGTTGCTACTTTCTTTAGCATGAGGCAAAGTTACAATAATTTCAGAAAGTGCCTAATTTATCTTTCTTAAAACGATAAAAATGATTTTTTATCGTTTTAAGTGACATTCATCCAACAACTCTCCTTCTTTAGAAATACATTTGATAGTACCTTCATCTTTTTGTACATCAAAAACAATAAAATTTTGTGTAGTAAAAGGACGATATAAAGTCCTGGGGTCTCGTTTCTCAAAATCATTACCGGACATGATTACTGCATGGTAAGGTTTCGCATATTCCTGATTATAGATTTTACGGCAACCGGATCCACTAATAATGTAAGTAGTACCAAATGCATCATCGCCTGCAATTATCGCATCATTTGTTGCTTCATCGTACTTTAACCGGTCTGTACGTAAATATACATGATCGTGCCCTGAAATAACCAAATGAATCTTGTATTTTTCGAATAAAGGAGCAAGCAATTTGCATTCCTTCTTATAATCCCTTCTTACGGCATAAATGGATTGATGCTCCATAACAAACCTCCAGTTTTTCTCAGACATCTTTTTTAATTGGCCTTCAATCCAATTCATAGCAATTACCAGATCATTTTCTTTTTTTAATAATTGAGCAAAAGAAGTCATATCCAACACCAATACATCCATATTGGAATAATTGAAAGTATATGCACTACCTTCGGCATATACTTTTGTTCCATTCGAAGGATTATTAAAATATTGGTTGTAAAATATATTTTTTGCGGCAGATTTTGTACCACCCGATTCGTGGTTACCCATAATCGCCTCAATCTGCATTCTTTTGAAATAAGGTTTACCTGTTTGATAAAACCATTCCCATTCTTGAGATGATTTTCCTCCTTGAACCATATCTCCGGCATGTACCATAAAACGGATATCTGGGTATAAATCAAATGCTGTTTTTAAAATATTTCCCCAATTTTCCATATATTTTTCACGATCGTATTCCTGTGTATCCGGGATAAAAAGAAAGCGAAACGGGCCGGAAGAAAATGCTGTTTGAAAAGTTCCTATTTCCCAAACGCTCCCGTTTCCTACCCTGTAAATATATTTTGTTCCGGGAATGAGTCCGCCTATCATGGCTTTATGGACATTAGCCGGACGAAATACCGAATCATTTCCCGCTACATCTGTAAAGTTGAAAATATACGAATTTCCGGTTTCTTTTTTTACAGCTTTGCTCTCAAACCCTTGTTTATCATCTGCAGGAACATATTCTACAACACTCAATTTCGTCATCGGATCAGTATGCCAGGTAAAGGACACAGATGTTTTCGAATCCTTTCCGAAATTCGTAAAAACCAGTGAAGGATAATCCGAATTTTGTACATGATAGACTTTATTAGAGGTATACAAATTTCCTTTTCGGGCAGTAAGTGTATATTTTACCAAATCTTTGGTAGCTTCATGTGTAGTTAGAGACCCTTTGTCATTGGTAATCCCAACAGGAATTTCATCCAAATAAACAGTAGCCCCTTTTACCATTTTTCCATCATTGTCTTGCACTGTGAAAGTTGCCGGATGCTTATATAAATCATCTTTCCCTTGTTGATAATTTATAGTTAGGGATTCTTGAGAAAAAATAGTAAATACACACAGAATTTGTAAAATAGAAATATAAAATATACGCCTCATCATATTTGTAATTTTTTAAATTATTACAGTAATAGCAATATACTCACCATCACCCAGTCAATTAATCGGTACAAAATTATAAATGCTTATCAATTATACAAAAATATAATGCTTTTTATTACCTGATACCTGAAAATATAAAACACATCAAAAATATAGAGGGGAAACAAATAAAAAAAACCGCGCCAACCAACAGATTGACACGGTTTCCGGATATATGATTGATATAATGAAAATCAACCGTTTACTTTAACCATATAAGCAAGCAAATCCAATACTTTGTTTGAATAACCCCACTCATTATCGTACCAGCTAACAACTTTTACAAATGTAGAACTCAATTGAATACCTGCTTTTGCATCAAAGATAGAAGTACGAGGATCTCCGATAAAATCACTGGAAACCACTTCATCTTCAGTATAACCAAGGATTCCTTTCAATTCACCTTCAGAAGCTTCTTTCATTGCTTTACAGATGTCAGCATAAGTGGTTTCTTTGGCCAAACGAGCAGTCAAGTCAACTACAGAAACATCCAAAGTAGGAACGCGGAAAGACATACCTGTCAATTTACCGTTCAATTCAGGAATTACTTTACCTACAGCTTTAGCTGCACCTGTAGAAGAAGGAATAATATTACCTGCGGCAGCACGTCCACCTCTCCAGTCTTTTGCAGAAGGAGCATCAACAGTTTTTTGCGTATTAGTAGTAGCGTGAATAGTACTCATCAAAGCTTCAACAATACCGAATTTATCATTCAATACTTTAGCAATAGGAGCCAAACAGTTAGTGGTACAAGAAGCATTTGAAACAAATTGCTCTCCTTTGGCATATGTTTTTTCATTTACACCGCAAACATACATTTTTGTATCATCCTTAGAAGGGCCTGTCATCACAACATATTTAGCACCTGCATCGATATGACCTTGAGCAGATTTTTTGTCCAAGAATAAACCTGTAGATTCTACAACATATTCAGCACCAATTTCACCCCACTTCAAATCAGCCGGATTTCTTTCTGCTGTTACACGGATAACGTTTCCGTTTACAATCAATTTACCGTCTTTTACCTCTACTGTTCCGTTGAATTTTCCGTGAACTGTGTCGTAACGAAGCATGTATGACATATATTCAACATCAATCAAATCATTAATACCTACAATTTGGATGTCTTTTCTGCTTTGAGCGGCACGGAAAACCAAACGGCCGATACGGCCAAAACCGTTAATACCTACTTTAATCATTTTAATTTAATTGTTTTTGGGTTTATAATAAATCTGTACAAAAATCGATAAATCAGCAACCACAAGGGGTGGCGCATGCATAACTTAAAAGCAAAGCCAACAATATTATGGAATAAATGATCTTATTCACGGGCTTGTTTTTTTAGACTCACAAAGGTACAATTTTTTCTTTTTTGTACAACTTAAACAACTCAAAAACTTTTCAAAAAATAACTAAGTCCGATTGTTCCGTAGATATTGTACATTTTAAAGGAAACCCCGGTAAAATCCGAAGGGAAAATAGGAGTCAATCCCCAGGCTAATTGTCCTCTGAGGGCAAAGCTTCCGGAAAACTTCCATTCGGCAGCAGCTTGAATTCCGCAGTCAAATTTTTTCTCATTTTCGGAAAAGTCAAAAGTAGCTTCATCCACTAAAGTTTTATCTCCCGTAGGTCCTCCTTGTCTAATGTAACCATCAGATGCTGTTCCTTTGAAGTCCGGAGAATAAAGCCATGCCACATAAAAGCCTGCCTGCAACAACCACTTTTCAGATATTTTGTACGACGCCATAACCGGCAATGTCAAATAAGTGTTTTTTATCTTGGTTTCATTGTGTCCGGTAAATGTTCCGGAATAGGGATCGTCTCTCATTTCCATTTCTGTCCATAAATTCAAGACACTATCTTTTACGGAAAATCCCTTAAAGTCTAAAGTTAATTGTGCTGTCAATCCCCATTTTTGATTAAACCAATGGGTTGCTTCCAAAGCCACATGCGGAGCAAAAGCAGGAGGAGAATATTTTTCTATTTTTCTGACTTCCTCCGGCATGGGAAGAGGAGATGTACCTCCAATATTATAACCTACATTTATTTTAAATTCCCAAGGTTTTTCCATTCTTTGCGCATCAACAGACAAAACGAAAACAATTAATAAAAAAACTACAAGTAAGAATCTATATATTTCTTTCATTCTCCCGTATTATTTTCTTCGTATGTAATATTAACATTATCCACAATCAAGCGATTACCTACACGACCTTCATAATAAGCTCCCCGGGTAGCGGAAGTAAAAACTACAGCCATCTTATACCGGTTACTGATAAGTTTATTCCAATCAAAATCTTTATAATACACAAATGGCACATTAAATTCTTGAAAATCTGTTCCCTCTGTATAAGATCTATTGGGGATCTGTGCTTTTGCGACCCAATAAGATTGTTGAGAGACCGTGTTCCCATCCAAAAACTGCATATTGTTATTTGTCTCAAATAAGATAGCATATATATCACATTGATCTTCTCTTGAATAATCTTCATGATAATTGGCTTCGGAAGTTCCTGTTATGAAAGGTCCTTCTCCCCTGATATATTGATAATAACCATGCAACATTAACGGTTTTCCTCTGTCAAATGGTGCTCCAAATAATGTAGAAGTCAAGGGGTCTCTCAAAGCATTTAGAATATTGAAACCACCTAAATAAAGAGAGCCTGCCAAGCAAGGGATGTATCGTATTCCTCCTCCTACTTTACCAGGACCTTTCATCGTTTGTAGTTCAACAACAAATCCACCGGATAATCCAGAAGTTTTTCTGACCGGATAATCTGAAGCCGGTTTTGTTGAACTACCAAAAGCCGTAGCGGCTCCATTATTACTGGAAAACCATTGAAAACTTTGATCTTTGGGATTTTCATATAAATAATAAGGACTGTACTTCACCCATGTGTCAAATGTAAAATGATCAGGGAATGCTGCAACTTGAGTGATCGCGTATATTTTAGAGTAACTTTTATCTTCTGCAATAACCTCGATATAAAAAAGGGTATCATTTACCATTCCCTTATCAATCCGTTTCCAAGTAGCACCCGGGGTTACAGTTAAAACCGGAGTATTTGCTAAACTAGACAGATTAACCCCTTCTTTTGGATAAGAAACAATGTACGTATTATAAATATCCTTTTGTGATGTAGGTATGCGTACACTATCTGAAGGAAAAGCAAATGTAAGAATATCTGCTTCCGGATTCTGGGGAGCATCCTGTATACATGAAGCTAGAAGCGGAATTATAAAAATAAAGAAATATAACTTTCTCATCATCCCTAAATTTTCTACATAAAAGACATAAAAACATTGAAGATAATCAGATGTTCTTATGTCTTTATTTTATTTATTGTACAACAAAAATTATTGTTTTGTTCCTAAAAATTTGAAATCCATTCCTTCCGGATAGATATATAATTCTACTTTATTATTGGTTTTAAAATAGCCCTCAACTACAACAGACAAATTTCCCATTTCAGGAACGGTAGTTGTTCCATGAGCAATATACTCTTGATTATCATTATCAAATGTTAAATTAACCGGACAGCTGATATTCAATGATTGGCCTATCAGTTCAGTAAGATCCAAAGATGTTTTAACTGTTGCTTTATTTTCTCCTGTTGCTTCAACTTTAATTTGCATGCTCTCAATATATTGAACATAACCAACTCCTTCTACATGACTATATAATGTACCACCATAAGTGCCTTTTACTTGTTCTTCATAACCGGAATCATCATCACTACAAGCAGAGAAAGAAATTGCAAAAAGGGCAGAAAATAACATCCAACTTAAAAATTTCACTTTTGATTTCATATTATATATTTTTTAATGATTTATATAAAACTCTCACAAAGGTATGACTTCTTTTGTTAAACATTGAAGGCGCAATGTTAAAAAAACACCACGCCTTCCGAATCATAGTATAGTATTCTTATAATTGTTATTCTATCGCAGCCTGAGCAGCAGCTAAACGCGCAATAGGCACACGATAAGGAGAGCAACTAACATAATCTAATCCTACTCTATGGCAAAATTTCACAGAAGAAGGCTCACCACCATGTTCGCCGCAAATACCGCATTTCAAACCAGGTTGTACTTCTCGTCCTCTTTCTGTAGCGATTTGAACTAATTGACCAACACCTTTTTGATCCAATACAGCAAACGGATCGTTCTTCAAAATTCCTTTATCTATATACATCGGAAGAAATTTGGCCACGTCATCACGACTATATCCAAATGTCATTTGAGTCAAGTCATTTGTTCCAAACGAGAAAAATTCAGCAGCTGTAGCAATACGATGTGCTGTTAATGCTGCACGAGGAATTTCAATCATTGTTCCCACTTTATAATCAATTGACTGGCCTCTTTCGGTAAATACCAATTGAGCAGTTTCATCTATAATTTTCTTTTGAGCAAGGAACTCATACAGTATACCTGTAAGAGGTACCATAATCTCAGGAGAAGTTTTTACTCCCTTAGCTTTTAAATCCAAGGCAGCCTCTAAGATAGCCCGGGTTTGCATTTCTGTAATTTCAGGATACAAGTTACCCAAACGGCAACCACGTAATCCCAACATCGGGTTTTGTTCCAATAAACTTTCTACACGAGCATGGATTTCTTCAAAAGAAATACCCATTACTTTCGCCATTTCTTTTTGTCCTTTTTCATCATGAGGAACAAATTCATGGAGAGGAGGATCAAGCAAACGCACAGTTACCGGTAAACCAACCATTGCTTCAAAAATACCGGTAAAATCCTCCCGTTGCAAAGGCAATAATTTATCTAATGCTGCACGGCGTCCATTTTCATCTTTGGCCAGAATCATTTCGCGCATAGCTATAATCTTATTTCCTTCGAAAAACATATGTTCTGTACGGCACAAACCAATTCCTTGAGCTCCAAATTCACGAGCTGTTTTAGCATCTTCCGGAGTATCAGCATTGGTACGTACTTTCAAGCGGGCATATTTATCGGTTAAAGTCATCAAATCAGCAAAATCTCCACTTAATGAAGCTTCTTGAGTTTCTATTTTTCCGGCATAAACTAAACCTGTTGAACCATCTAACGACATCCAATCGCCTTCTTTCAACACTTTGCCGTTGATGCTCATTTTTTTTGTTTTGTAGTCGATCATCACGCCATTAGCAGCAGACACACAACATTTACCCATACCACGGGCAACTACTGCTGCATGAGAAGTCATACCCCCGCGAGCAGTCAGGATACCTTCGGAAACCGTCATACCACGAAGATCTTCCGGAGAAGTTTCGATGCGGCAAAGGATTACTTTTTCTCCTTTATTGAACCATTCTTCAGCATCATCCGCATGGAATACAACTTTTCCGGTTGCTGCACCCGGAGATGCAGGTAAACCTTTGGTGATTTGTTCAGCTTTCGCTAAGGCTGATTTATTGAAAACAGGATGCAAAAGTTCATCTAATTTTTCTGCTTCCTGACGTTTTAAAGCGGTTTTTTCGTCAATAATTCCTTGTTTAAGCATATCCATGGCAATTTTCACCATGGCAGCGCCAGTACGTTTACCGTTACGGGTTTGCAACAACCACAATTTACCATCTTGAATAGTAAACTCAAGGTCTTGCATATCTTTGAAGTAATCTTCTAATTTTTGTTGTGTTTCGATCAAATCTTTAGCACATACAGGAAGAGCCTCTTCCAAAGAAGGGAATTTAGCAGCACGCTCTGCTTCACTGACTCCCTGTTGAGCAGCCCATCGTTTAGAACCTTCTATCGTTATTTGCTGTGGCGTACGGATTCCGGCAACCACATCTTCTCCTTGTGCATTGATTAAATATTCTCCGTTAAAAATATCTTCTCCGGTAGCAGCATCACGGGTAAAGGCAACTCCAGTAGCCGAAGTTTGTCCCATATTACCATAGACCATTGCTTGAACGTTAACAGCAGTTCCCCATTCTTCAGGTATTTTATACATTTGACGATACAAGATAGCCCGTTCATTCATCCAACTATCAAATACTGCACAAATTGCTCCCCAAAGTTGTTCCCACGGATCAATAGGAAAATCTTTTCCGGTACGTTTTTTAACAGCAACCTTGAAACGTTTTACTAGTTCTTTCAGATCATCTACAGTGAATTCAGTATCGAGTTCAATTCCTTTGGCATGTTTCATTTCTTCCATGATTTCTTCAAAAGGATCAATCTCTAGTTTGGACTCAGGTTTCATTCCCAAAACCACATCTCCGTACATTTGAACAAAACGCCGGTAAGAGTCCCAGGCAAAGCGTTCATTACCCGATTTCTTAGCAATACCTTCCACGGCTTCATCATTCAAGCCAAGATTCAATACGGTATCCATCATACCGGGCATGGAAACCCTGGCTCCCGAACGAACAGAAAGGAGGCAAGGATTATTTTTGTCTCCAAAACCTGTACCCATCAGTTTTTCTACGTAGCGCACAGCTGCTTCCACTTCCGGTTTAAGCAATTGTACTACTTCTGCTTTACCTAATTGGTTATATTCTGTACAAACTTCAGTGGTAATAGTAAACCCCGGAGGAACAGGCACTCCAATCAAATTCATCTCCGCCAAGTTGGCACCTTTTCCTCCGAGCAGGTTTTTCATATCTGCCCGGCCTTCTGCTTTTCCGTCGCCATAAGTATAAACTCTTTTATTGCTCATAAGTATTAGTTATTTATTAAGTTGTTGATGATTTTTGTAATGAGGACAAATGTAATAAAAAAATGTTATTAAAAAAATTTCTACAACAAGGTCGCACTGCTTGTTACGCAAGCTGTTAGGTTGCTGCACAATTTTGTGAAGGTCGTTGCATTCCCCGTGAAACTCGCTCCGCTAGCTGTTAACAATGAAAGAAAAATAAAATCTTAGTTAGGCTCTTACGAGCCGTGAGGTTCCTTTCGATCTCCATGAACGGTGAACAGATCAAAAAGTTACGAGTTGCGAAATGTCTTCGTATTTCATTTTTCATCCGTAAAACATAGGATATGAATTGAACGGATTTTATTACAAACATAACGGTAAGACATAAAGACAAAATTTTTCTTACTTGTAACTCGTAACTTTTTAATTCTTCCCGGAACCACCTCCTTCGCCTCCACTTTCTCCGGATTTAGTGTCTTCATTACTGATACCTCTCCGGATTTTTTGTATTTGTTGTTTCATTTCTCCGAATTGGTAAGATAGGGATATCCTGAAACTTTGACCTGGATAATGATTAACATTTTTATAGTAGAATTGTGGGGTTTCGCGCTCGGAAGAATATTCTTTGTTTTTATAGAAAATATCCGAACCTCTCAAGGAAACATTCAGTTTCTTATTGAGGAAATTTTTAGATAACCCAATACTCGTATAGTTATATCCGGAAGAACTTCCTTCCAATCGGATATAAGGGGAAGAAAAACCTCCGTTGAGGCTAAGCGTGATGTCGTATGGAAACGTATATTGTATGCCACCGAATAGTCGTTCTCCAAACCCATGGTTAGCCAAACCGGAATTGTTGTTAGCCCGAATGTCTGTATAATTTCCCGACGCATTCAGGTTAATCCTGAGAGGAGTTATCGGATTCCAGCTCCCATATACATACAAACCTACGATTTTTTCGTTTCCAATGTTTTCGTAAGTGGAATAACTGATGTCATTATCTTCTATCGTAGTGACCCTTTGAATCGAGTTATTCATAAAATTGTAAAATGCATTGGCGTTAAAGTTGAATTTTTGATTGAATAAACTATAATTTAAACTAAAGTTATGAGATTTTTCAACATCCAATCCAGAATTTCCCTGTGAAATATATTTAGGGTCGGAAGTGTTTACATATGGATTTAAGTACCAAATACCCGGGCGTTGTATACGCATATTGTAGCCGAGCTTCAATGTTTGTGCCGGTTTTAACTGATAAGAGATAGTGGCGGAAGGTATCAGGTTGAAATAATCTGTGCCGAAATTCATAGACTCATTTAATGGATATTCCACATCCAATTGGGTTTCTTCCATTCTTAACCCAGTCTTAAAGCCTATTTTTTTTATCCGGAGATTATATCCTAAATAAGCGGCAATAATATCTTGCCTGTGTTTGAATTGGTCGTTATCACTATAAATGGGTATCCATGTATT
>JAVBMM010000180.1:0-14199 GCA_031552425.1 Bacteroidales bacterium
ACATACCTTCTCCTGAACATGGAACATCTGCAAGAATAATGTCGAACAAATGGTTGATTTGTCCTATTTCAGTTGGATTATTGTTTGTGACTATGGTTGAGGGATTTCCCCATTTTGTCAGATTTTCAGCTAAAATATGTGCTCTACTTCTAATGACTTCATTAGAAACCAGTAAGCTATTTTTTGGAAGTATCGAGGAAAGATGTGTGGATTTTCCTCCCGGAGCAGCACAAAGATCTAAACATACCACAGGATGATCAATGATATTGTTGATAATTTGTTCTAAAAACATGGAAGAGGCCTCTTGAACATAATAACATCCTGCATGGAATAGCGGATCTAAAGTAAAAATAGGCCGGGAGGGAAGATAAAATCCCGAATCGCACCAGGCCACTTGTTCTCTGAATATTTGATTAGTAGACTTAAATGGATTTACCCGGATGCTTGTAGGAATTTTTTCAAATAAAGACTTTTCAAAGAATTTGTAATCATCCTTTAATAAATCTTGAGTTTGTCGTACAAACGTTTCTGGTAAATTCATTTTTTTCTTCGATAGTTTTTAATTTCTTTCCAAAAGTAGTAATTTTGCCCCAATATGAAAGCATCGTTATATTTAATTCCTGTTACTTTGGGAGAAAGTTCTATAGATAGAGTTTTGCCTGTATACAATCGTGAAATTATCCTTGGGATTAAGTATTTTATCGTAGAAAACATCCGGACAGCCCGTCGTTTTTTGAAAAGAGTAGATTCGTCTATTAATATAGAAGAACTTACATTTTTTGTGTTAAATAAGCATACTTCTCCTGAAGAATTATTTGGTTTTTTAAATCCATTATCATCCGGTTTTTCTGTAGGAATTATTTCGGAAGCCGGATGTCCGGCTATTGCAGATCCAGGGGCAGATGTAGTACGTATTGCGCAACAAAAATCATATCCTGTTGTGCCATTGGTAGGACCTTCCTCTATTTTACTATCGTTGATGGCTTCCGGATTTAATGGGCAGCATTTTGCTTTTATCGGTTATCTTCCTGTGGAACAAGATAAGAAAATTCAATATTTGAAATCTATGGAACAACGCATATATGCTGAAAGCCAAACACAAATTTTTATAGAAACTCCATATCGCAATAATAAATTGATTGAAGAAATCATAAAAACCTGTAGGCCTTCTACCAAATTATGTATTGCTGCGAATATTACATGTGAAGGAGAGTTTATTGAAACAAAAGGAGTGAAAGAATGGGCAGGTAAGGTTCCCGATTTATCTAAACAACCGTGTATATTTTTATTGTACAAATAATGATTAAGAAGGATCTTCAATGAGTTTTTGAGCCATCAAAACAGTCTCTTTCAATATTTCGTATTCTTTTTCAAAATATTCAGAAAAAACACCTTTATCCAAATTTTCTTCAATCTGTTTTTCAGTCCAAAGTTTTCCTCCTTCCAAAGAAATTTTATTCATAGTTTCTTCATCATGGATAGGTATAATGTATAAATAAATTAACCGGTTGGTCTGATCGTTTTTGTATAGATATTTGAAAATAAAACGGAAGGGCAAATCAGTGGCATTGGATCGTTTGAGTATAACTTCATTAACAGCGCTGTTCAGATCCTGATTAAATCGAATATATTCTTCAAAAGGATGGTCTATTTTGTTTGGATTGGATATAAAATGGGAGGGACGCTCCGTTAGATATAACAATCCTTTGTATGCTAATGCTACTCGAACTACGGGGTGCAGAAATTGATTTTTTGATTTGAAACTAATTGATTTTGCAACTTTCCCGATGATTCTTCCTGTTTCATTACACACAGGTAACCAATCCTCTTTTGCTAATTTTCTCTTGATAATAGAAAGCCTAACGTGTTCATATAAAATGACTAAAGTCATTAAAATAATCCCTAATTGCTTATAGATAAATTTATCCAACAATTCCAAGTGAAAATCTTCAGGTAGTAAAGAATAAATAAAAACAATGGTGAGATGAATAAATAATGTATCCCTGCATATATGAATAACATAAAACATTTCACTTAATGCCAAGGATTTAGATTTTTTTGTATATGAAGATTCTCTTCTAAGGTAACTTCGTTTGATCTTCTGTTTAAAGTGATTGAAAAACCATAAAACAACGAGGAGTATAATTTCACAAAAAATGGTAGTATATAACTCTGGAATACGTATAATAGGACATACAACTTGTACAAGCAGCACTCCTCCTGAGATTTTTAATAATATTTGTATTACTTGATTTTGTTTGATAAAGGAATAATATATCATAAATAATACCCATGATATAAAGCCTATTATCAAAGCATTATTATATGAGGTGAAATTTTGAATAATAACAAAAATCAACCATGGAAGTAATCCTAAAGCTGTGTTAAGAAGAGGCTCTCTTTTTGTAATATTATTCATTATATGTATGTTTTTTTACGCTTAAATTATAACAAAAAAAATATAAAAAGGTTTATTCTTAATATAATCTTTTATTGAAAGAATTTCAATAAAATTCAAACTAAAGAATACTTAAGATTTTTCATCTTTTACACTCTCTATTTTTAATTTTTATACGGGAAACAATAAACTTAAGGAAATGTTTATTGTAGATTTAGGTATATGCGGAGAAATTAAGCATGTCTAAGGGTTTTTTAGGGTTAGTTATTCAAAGTCTTTTAGTAAATTGTTGAAAAAATCGTTTAGTTCTTTATCAAGGTCAAGGAGCGATTCCCCATTTAATTTTAAAGTATCATCATCCAAGAAGAAAAGTTCTTCTATTAAAATAAAATTGTCATCTACAAGATTAACAGAAAAAGGCTTAGATATATATTCTTTATCAAAAAGATGATCTTTGTTTAATTCTTGAAAAATTGGTTTGGCTCCGTGTATAAATGATTTGATATAATAATCGGGGTCACCTTGTTCGTCTTCCCAAATTTCAATGGTTTCCTTGGAGAGCTGATTCTCCATATCGTCAAAAAAAAGCAAGGTATTATTGTCTTTGTCAATTTTGAGATATACATCGCTTAACATATCCCCACTGTTCTGTTCTTCAAATTGAAAAATTGCCCGCCGGGTACCGGATTCTATAACAGAATTGAGAATGTTGTTCGTATTCATAATTATTGATTTTCAATAGCTGGGAACAAAAGTAATAAAACTTACAAAAATATACAAATGTTAAGGAATGAGATTTTCTCTTTTATGTAATTGTAAATCCAGGGAAGAGTTGTTTTTTATCCTTCTTTCTAAAATCTTTTTATAGTTCATGGCGAAATCATATTCTTCTGTTATACTTGCTGGTTTTTCTTTTTCGTAGCAATCTATTGCTTTCTTTACCCATTCTAAGGCAGTGGTATATTGATCTTTCATTTCTTCAGACAAAGCGATGTTCATGGCTGACATCCCTTTTCGTTTATTATTTTTGTCGTAAATAAAAATATTTTCCCAGATTTCGGAAGCTTTATCCCAATGTGTTTTCTTTGCATAAGCAAAAGCCGATTTCATTTCTGAGTCTGTTCCTGTGTAGATTACCCGTTCCGAATGACTCCAATAAGGAACAAAATGGTTTACAGCTTTTCTGCTTAAATTCACAGCAATTTCTCGTAGTAATTGTTCCGGTATTTTCTTGAACATGAGTGTTGTATCATTATTTAAAAAATCTCCAAACTTTATAGAGTCTGTTAATACGAAAGAAGATTCAGCTTGTTGCCCTGGAAAATAAATACTTAAACTGACTTTTCCGTTTGTTTTGATAGAACTGTAAATGTATTCATTTCCTATTAAAATCTGTGAAATATTAAATAAAAGGTTGTCGACCGAGATTAGGACATCTGCTTGGACATTTCCTGTGATTTTTAATATGGTGTCGAGAGGGATGGGTTGAGAGGATAAAAAACTTCCATCTTCTCGCAGAGGATTGTTATATATGAGAACGTCGTTGAAAAAATGTGTTTCATCCAGATATTGGGCTAAAAGATCTATGAAGTAATAATGAATGGAATCTTTGGATAGAGTATGTCCGGACAAATACTTATTTCCAGCCCAGTAATCAATTCCTGAATTTGCTGGTTGAATTACTGCGTTGTTAACTATCACAATGTTGGGAGAGACTATGGGAAAAGTGATAGCGGCCGGTTGTTGTGTTTCTAAAACAAAATAATGTTTTGTTTCACAAGATGATAAGAAGGAAAAGAAAATAAAAAAACACAATGGGGATAATATGTACAAAAGTGTTTTTCTCATGATTTTAAAAGCAAAAACTTCAAAACACAAAGTTATGATAAAAATCTTTGTGTTTTGAAGTTCGATTGTTAAAAAAATCAGATATTTTCTAACGAAGAAATACTTTCTTGTATTGTTTTGATTTTACTTTCGGCATCAGCTTCTTTCTTTCTCTCTATTTCGATGACTTTAGCCGGAGCCTTGCTCACAAAACTATCATTACTTAGTTTCTTTTTGATTGATGTCAAGAATTCTTGTTGATATATCAAGTCTTTTTTTAGTTTTTCTAATTCTTCTTCTATGTTGATGTTATTACCAAGAGGAACTGCAAATTCAGTGGTTCCGACAAGGAAAGAAATAGCTCCTCCCGATTTTTCCGATACTTTCTGAATTTCGGATAGGTTACACATTTTGCTGATAATAGAATCAAAGGAGTTGTTTGTTTGCCCGACAACCTCTAGTTTCAAGGAATCTTTATTAGGAATATTTTTTTGAATCCGTATGGAACGAATACCTGTTATAATCTCTTTAGTTGATTCAAATTCGTTTAATAAATTACTATCAAATGTTTTTTCCTTTGGTAGTAGTGCAATGGTTATACTTTCACCGGATTCTCTTTCTTCAATGGCTTGCCATAATTCTTCTGTGATAAAAGGCATAAATGGATGCAGCATTTTGAGTAAAATATCAAAAAACTTAAGAGTGGCATCGTATGTTTTTTTATCGATTGGTTGTTGATAGCTGGGTTTAATCATTTCCAGGTACCATGAAGAAAATTCATCCCAAAATAATTTATACACAGACATTAATGCTTCAGAAATACGATACTTGGAAAAGGAATCATTAACTTCTTCAATTGTTTTATATAATTGATTTTCAAACCATTTAACCGATAATGCAGAAGATTCGCTTTGTGGAAGGTTGTCGTCTGTTGTCCATCCTTTTACTAAACGGAAGGCATTCCAAATTTTATTATTGAAGTTACGTCCTTGTTCGCAGAGCGCTTCATCAAATAAAACATCGTTTCCGGCAGGAGCAGCAAGCATCAATCCCATTCTAACTCCATCAGCTCCATATTTTTTTATTAATTCAAGTGGTTCAGGAGAGTTCCCTAGTGATTTACTCATTTTTCTTCCTTGTTTATCTCTTACTATTCCAGTCAGGTAAACATTATAGAAACAAGGCTGATGACGATATTCATATCCGGAAATAATCATTCTTGCCACCCAGAAGAAAAGAATGTCTGGTCCGGTTACCAAATCATTGGTTGGATAATAATAGTTGATTTCTTTATTATCAGGGTGGTTGATACCATCAAATACGGAAATAGGCCATAACCAGCTGGAGAACCAAGTATCCAAACAATCTTCATCTTGTCTTAAGTCAGAAAATTGTAGATTTTTCCCGGATTGTTTACGGGCTATTCCTAATGCTTTTTCCGGGGTTTCCGCTACTACATATCCTCCCTCAGGAAGAAAATATGCAGGGATACGGTGTCCCCACCAAAGTTGACGGGAAATACACCAATCTTTCACATTTTCCATCCAGTGTCGGTAGGTGTTTTTGAATTTGGCAGGATGTAATTGAATCGTGTCATTCATCACTGCTCTCAATGCCGGTTTTGCTAATTGTTCCATTTTCAAGAACCACTGCATGGATAGTTTGGGCTCGATAGGAATATCTGTTCTTTCGGAAAAACCGACTTTATTGGTGTAATTTTCGATCTTTTCCATTAATCCTGCAGCGATTAAATCTTTTTCGATTTTTTCACGGACATCAAAACGATCCATTCCGGCATACATGGCTCCATGTTCATTCAAAGAACCGTCGTCATTGAAAATATCTATGATCTCAAGGTTGTATTTTTCGCCCAACATGTAGTCGTTCACATCGTGAGCAGGGGTTACTTTCAAACAACCTGTCCCGAATTCAATATCCACATAATCATCTTCAATAATCGGAATTTCTCTATTGATGAGCGGAACAATTACTTTTTTTCCTTTCAAATGAAAATTTTTCGGATCATTGGGGTTGATACAAACGGCAGTATCACCAAGAATAGTTTCCGGGCGAGTGGTTGCAATTATGGCATATCCGTTTTCTCCAGAAATTTTGTAACGTAAATAATAGAGTTTTCCTTGTTGTTCTTTGTATATAACTTCTTCGTCGGAAAGTGCCGTTTTAGCACGAGGATCCCAATTAACCATCCTGACCCCCCGGTAAATCAATCCTTTGTCATAAAGGTCTACAAAAACTTTGATAACACTATCTGAACGTTCTTCATCCATAGTGAAACAAGTACGGTCCCAATCGCAAGAGGCTCCTAATTTTTTCAGTTGTTCCAAAATGATTCCGCCGTGTTCGTGGGTCCATTCCCAGGCATGTTCTAAAAATTGTTCCCTGGAAAGGTCAGTCTTTTTTATTCCTTGTTTAGCAAGCCTCCCCACTACTTTTGCTTCTGTAGCGATAGATGCATGATCTGTTCCCGGTACCCAACAAGCATTTTTCCCCAGCATTCTGGCACGACGTATTAAAATATCTTGAATGGTATTGTTTAACATGTGTCCCATATGTAATACTCCGGTAACATTAGGAGGGGGAATTACGATGGTATATGGTTCCCTGTCGTCAGGTTCCGATTTAAAAAACTTGTTGTTAATCCAATATTGGTACCACTTGTCTTCAACGTCGGCAGGATTATATTTGCTTGCTAATTCCATTTTATGATTAATTTTTTAGTTGGCAAAGGTAAGTGAAATTCTTGAAATTTTGCTACATATTATATATGAACGGTGGCGACATGAGATTTTCTGGACTTACGATAAATACATTGCTCCAATTCACATAATTGACATTCATATTGGGAGAAACGGACGTTTTTCCCGATTCCGATGATTCCACTGATAGATTTGGAAGGAATCATTAGAGAAGATTCACTCAACCTGATTCCACAAGGATTTTTCGGAAGCAGAGAAAATAATTTGGATTGTTCTTTTACTAGCCATCCGCAATACCCTGGGCTATACCGATTGGTTATTTTCATATTTTCCGACTCCATGGATTCAGATAACTGCCGTTGTATAATGTCCATTGCTTTTTCAACAGCAATACTACCCAAAGTATCAGCAAAATAGGCTTTTAGATATTCATTTTGCTGCATGTATTCTTTGTATTTTAAGCTGACTCCTTCTCCAACAGTACATACAAAAAGAGCCCCTTTCTCTGCTGATTTTAGTTGAAGGGCAATTTTTCGTCCACATTCGAACAATATATCTGATACTACAATATGGCTTTTTTCTATTTGGATATCATCGAAAATACGAATTATTCCCTGGGCGTCGATGATTTCTTCCCCGATGCTTAAAACTTCTTGTAATTCGTGATTTAGAGTTTCTCCATCTCCACCGAATATATCTGTAAAATCTTCGATATTTATTTTTAATTGTTCGTATGGAACCTGATATACTTTCATTAACCTTAAAAATTATAAAAGTGCAAAGATATAAATTTAGTCTATCCATTCCGGATTATCCCTGAATAAAGGGAATCCGGTTACCCTGTCATTATTGTCAGGACGTTTGCGTTTCCACCACGGATGGTCATTTGTTTCTTTTTGCCATTCAAGCAGAAGGTTCATTAATTTTTGTCCTTCTTTGATATATTTTTCTTCGTCGGCAACATTATTTAGTTCATAAAAGTCATTTTTCAAATCGTATATTTCAACCATCGGACGAGGACATTCAAATATTCTTTGTTGTTCTTTTGTTAGCTTGCCGTTTTTTTGAGCTTGTTTGAGTGCATACCAAGTAGGAGAGGAACTTAAATCTTTGGCTATCCCATGAGGGACTTCGTAATATGCGTTGAAAATTAATTTGTATTTTTCTGAACGAATGCAACGGATGTATTCATCACAATTATGCCAATTCCTTTCCGAATAAATATAATCACGTCCCCTTTTTGTAGCATCTGTTAAAAGAGGAGTTATAGTTTTCCCATACATTTCTTTCGGAGTTTTTATCCCGGCTATATCAAGAATAGTGGGGGCTAAATCTATCGTAGAAATCAAACCATTATTATGGATGCTTCCAGGTTTTATTTTTCCTTTCCAAGATACAACGAAGGGAGTTTGAATGCCGGAGTCGTATAATGTCCCTTTTGCTCTCGGGAAAGGCATTCCATTATCGCTTAAGAAGAAAATGACAGTGTTTCCCAGTAAATTTCTTTTCTCAAGTTCTTCAATCATTACACCGACATGCCTGTCTAGCCGGGATATTTCGTCGTAATAATTTGCTAAATCTATACGAGTTTCCTGATTGTCAACATAATATGGAGCTACTTTTACGGTATTAGGATTGTTTTGTTTGATAATCGGTTTGTCTCTGTAAGGACGATGAGGATCGGTAAACCCAACCCAAAGAAAAAACGGCTGCTGTTTATTTGCATCGATGAAACTTCTATATGCAACTAGTGATGGGTTATCCTGTCTAACAGGATCTTCCGAATAAAGGTTACTTTTATCCATCCAATCGAATTGTTTGTCTCCATTCGGTCCCCAATGGGTTTTAAGCATAACTCCTGTACGATACCCTACTTCTTTGAGATATGAGGGGATAAGCCGTGTTGAATCATTAATAGGGGTGTGGAGGTCTTCTGTGCCAATAGTGTGGGCAAATCTTCCTGACATCATGGAGGTTCTTGATGGACTACTTTGAGGGGAAGTTAAAAATGCTTTTTCAAAACGGATTCCGCTGGAAGCTAATTTATCGATGTTTGGGGTATGGATATTTTTGTTTCCATAACATCCGAAATCCATCCCTGCATCATCAGCAATAAATACGATGATATTAGGTTTCTCTTGAGCAACAATAAAACTGGAGCAACATGCTAAACCGCAAATAGATAAGATGGTTGATTTTGTGTTCATGGTGATATTGATATAATTTATAGGTTTTATTATTTTTTATTTTCAATAGAAGATTTATGTCCTAAAATAGACAATCCGGCTTCCAACCATACATTTGCATCTGTAGGATTATCTATAGAATCGCGTTCTTCACTTCTTTTGTGCCCTAATCGAACAATAACAACATTCAGGTCAGGAACAACATATATGTATTGACCATACAAACCTTTTGCATATATAATATCTTGTGGTTCCCGTGGGATGATCCACCACTGATAACCATAGAATTTATTCTGGATATTCAGGTTTTTATAAATGAGAGTAGTATCCGGAACGGTAGCTTCAGAGAGATATTTTTCAGAAATAATTCGTCTGTCTCCCCAGCAACCCTTATTAAGAATGAGTTCTCCTAGCCGGGCAAAATCTCTTGCATTGGAATAGTAACAGCAGTACGCTTTTTCTATACCGTTTTTTTTATCTAAACTCCAAAGAGCATCGTGTTCGGCTTGTATAGGTGTCCATATTTTTTCTGAAGCATATTGGGAAATACTTTTACCTGTTGCTTTTTCTACTATCAGAGAGAGCAGTTGTGTAGCTCCGCTTTGATAATTCATAAACACTCCAGGTTCTTCTATTTGTTTCATACCCAGAGTCATTTCTTCGAGGTTATTTCCGTAATAGAATTTGGTAGTGGTTGAAAAAACAGATGTGTAAGACTCTTGAAAATCAACTCCAGCACTCATTGTAAGCAAGTGTTTAATCGTTACGGTTTTGAATCTTGTATCATCAAATCCGCTGATAAAATCTTTTACCGGTTGGTTAACACAGGTAATCAAACTGTCATCAATGGCGCAACCAATTAAAAGGCTGACAATACTTTTCGCCATGGAAAAGGAATTGATTTCAGATGCTGTTCCATATCCGTCCCAGTATTGTTCAAAAAGTATTTTTCCATCTTTTACAACAAGAAAAGAAACTGTTTCCAATTCTTTGAATGTAGGTAAATACTTTTCGTCGATAGACAATTGATTGTAATTTTTAGCATATTCCCAAGGATGAGGGTTTTCAGCTTTAATTATGTTGTTGTGAAATATATTTACATCATCTATAGATGGATAAAAATGAATCAAGGTTTGGCGCAAAAAATAATTAGAAGGAAGCGCCAAATAAATAAGTAATCCGCATAGGATAATACTGAAAATTATTAGAATTTTTTTCTTCATTTTTTGATATATTCTTTTCCTCCTTTTAACCAGTATCCCGGATTGGTATATCCTGAATTTCCGGCGTACGATACTTGTTTTTCCATAGGCAATGTTCCCAATATTTTTTTATCGCCAATTTCCCTGAAAATTTGATCTTTAGGATTGAATCTGTTGAATGTATAGATTCCATTCACTCCGGCTTCCCAAGCCATGTAAGCTTCTCCTCTCCATATTTTTATTAAAGATTCTTTTTCCGGTTTATCTTTTTCCTCAGACATTCGGCGTTGTTCAAGACATGCATATACAGGAACATTGTATTCCTTCCCTATGTCGACTAAATATTCCCATGGGCGTAATTTGAAATAATCTGCTCCAGTGATTATATCAATCAGTTCTTCTTTCAGCCATAATTCTACGTCTAAACCTATTGCTTTACAATATTCGAACGAATCAGGAATCCGGATTGCCATTAATATAGGCTTGTTTCTTTTCAAGGCAATAGAATCGCAAACATTCCGGATATCCCGAACCATTTGGCTCATTTTATCACAGTCTTTCTGGGTGACGGGTTCTCCATAAAATTGTGCTTTGAAAAATGCAGGGTGCCTGAAAAAATCAAGTTCAATACCATCTACATCGTATCTGCTTACAACATCCTTGAATGTATCTACTGTGAGTTTTCGTATGGCTTCGTGTCCGTAATCGTATGGTGACCATTTACCTCCCATCACGGGTAATTTAACTTCTTCTTTACCTACTAAATATTCCGGATGATTCTTCTTGAATTGGGATAGTAAAGATGATTTTTTTGCATCATGATTATCATTCATTCGCATCGACCAGAATATTTCTTTATTTTGTTTTTTGCAAAAATCGATGATAATACTTAATGGGTCGGTATTTAATTTTTTGAATGAATTAATTGTATTCATTGCCAATGGATTACCCACCGGATATTCTGTAAGATTACTTGTGTGGGAATATATATTATTTACACCATCACAATAAAAAATGGTGTCAACTTGAGAATCAATCAAACCGGATGTTCTTTTCTCCAAAAATTGTTCGATAGTGATATTGCCGCTTTCAGCAATCATACTGTCATTTCCATCATTGTTCATGATGATACGACGATTACGGAAACGGGCTTTTCTTCTTACTTCCAATAATGTTTTTTTGCTGATTGATTGGGGAAAAGATTCGCTTTTGGCAGAAATGGAACCGATTCCGGAAGTCATTAGTAACATCCCACAGGAAGCCATGTATTTGAGGATTTCTCGTCTATTCATGTTTTTCTGATTTAAAGTATTTTTCTTTCCGGCAAATTTACGGATTATTTATAGAAATAAGTCGTTAACAGAAATTTTTTGAAAATCGGGAATAACCCGGTAAACTTTGTCTTTAATGGCTTCCTCCGGATTGGTAGTGGATAATCCTATAACTTTCATCCCTGCAAAATTTCCAGCATCAATACCTTGAAAAGAGTCTTCAAAAACAATACATTGTTCCGGAGAGATATTTAAGTCTTTCGCAGCAAGTAAATAACACATTGGGTTGGGTTTCCCTTCTGTAATACGGTCTGCAGATACAACAGTGTCGAAGAGATGGTCAAACTTTAATTCTTCAAAAACTCTTTTTAATTTGATATTATCGGAACTTGTAACTAAACCTGTTTTAATGCATTTTTCTTTTATTTCATAGATAAATTCCAATACTCCTGGTATGAGTTCTAAAGACATTTGAAGATCAAATTCCCTGTTGGCTTGTACAATATCTTGTTGCTTTTCTTTGGATAATCCAGAGAAATATCTGTTTAAAATATTCGGTAATGTTGTTCCTTTTACAATGCGTTCGAAATGATCAATTCCTAAGTTATAATCATCTCCGATTTTTTTCCAGAAAACATCATATTGCGGTTCTGTATTGATGATTACTCCATCTAAATCGAACAATGCAGCAAATTTCTTCATCTGGTATGAATATTTTACAGGTTAAAATTTATGTCATCTCCTTTACTACTCAAACCTGATGGTTTTTGCAGGAGAAATTTTAGCAATAATATAAGAAGGGCCAACTAACATGAGCATGGATATAACCAAAGTACAAATGTTTAATAAAATCAGAGTTGTTATATTAAGATCTATAGGCACTTCGGAAAGATAATAAACTTCAGGATCTAATTTTAGGAATCCGAATTGCTTTTGAATAAAGCAAATACTTACGGCAATAATATTTCCTATAATTAATCCTTTGATGACGAGAAAAAAAGATACCTGTAAAAATACTTTTCGGATAGAAGTATTATTTGCTCCCAAGGCTTTTAATATTCCTATCATGTTTGCTCTCTCTAAAATAATGATCAATAATCCGGATATCATGGTGAAACCGGCTACTGATAACATTAAGATCAAAATAATTATCACATTCATGTCCAGTAAATCTAGCCAGGAAAATATCATTGGATTTAATTCTTTGATTGAACGTATATAATATGTATTTCCTAAGCGATCTTGTTTGTATCCCAAATGAGAATAGATTGCATCGGACGTTTCATCCAAATGGTTGAAATCAGTCAATAAAATTTCCATACCACTCACCATGTCACTGTCCCATCCGTTGAGTTTCCTGATTTGTTTAATATCAGCTAATACGAATAATTGGTCATATTCGGCAAAATCGGTCTTGTAAATTCCTCCTATTTTGAATTTTCTTGCCCTGATCTCATCCCCGATAAAGTAAGAAATAAAAGAATCTCCATTATTCAAGTTTAACTTGTTAGCCAGATATCTGGAAATAATCACATGATTAGATGCTTCATCCTGATTGATATTTAGAATATCTCCTTCTTCTAAGTTCTGACGAAAAAAATCCCAATCATAATTTTGATCGACACCTTTTAATACGATTCCTTGGAAATCTTTGTCTGTTTTGATAATGCCGGGTTTGGTGGCAAAACAAGAAATATGTTTTATCCCGGGAATATTATTTATGACAGATAAGGTACTATCATTAAATGTAATAGGGCGAGTCTCGAATGAAGAATTATTATCAAAATTCGAAATTTGGATATGAGAACCGAATCCAATCACTTTATCTGCAACTTCTTTTTTAAATCCGACAACAATTGCTACAGATAGAATCATAACTGCTAAACCTAAAGCCATGCCTATAATGGCAATACGAATTGCCGGAGGAGAAACTTTTTTCCCTCCAGCTTGATTGAATCGAATACGTTTGGCTATGAATGATTCAAACATGAAAGTTTTAATTTGATTTTTTGTTACAGCACCTGCTGCTTACTTGATCTTTTTATATTCTTCCAATGCTTTTTCCAGAACAATCATGGCATTGGCAAGATCTTCTTTCCTTAATACGTATGCAATGCGGACTTCATTTTTACCTTTTCCCGGAGTAATATAAAATCCGGAAGCAGGAGCCATGAAAATGGTTTGTCCTTCATATTCAAAATCAGATAAACACCAAGCGCAAAAATCATCTGCATCTTTTACCGGAAGAGATGCAACAGTATAGAAAGCGCCCATAGGAATAGGGGAGTAAACTCC
Organism: Bacteroidales bacterium; assembly: GCA_031552425.1. Classification (GTDB taxonomy): domain Bacteria; phylum Bacteroidota; class Bacteroidia; order Bacteroidales; family Azobacteroidaceae; genus JAISFI01. The sequence goes on from JAVBMM010000180.1 coordinate 13,897, forward strand.
AGGTATTTTATTTAAACTATCAACTAAAAAATTACGTCGTTCCACATATTCTTCATAAACATCTCTGTAATATTCTTCCGGAGCGGAAAGGGAAGCTTCTGCAGCAATTTGTCCGATAAGTGGAGGACTTAGTCTTGCTTGACAGAATTTCATTACTGTTTTACGTAATTCTTTGTTTTTTGTAATCAAAGCACCAATCCGAATACCGCATTCGCTATATCTTTTTGATACGGAATCTATCAAGACAACGTTGTTTTCAATTCCAACTAAATGACATGCTGAAATATAAGGAGAGCCTGTATA
>JAVBMM010000211.1:0-7096 GCA_031552425.1 Bacteroidales bacterium
GAAATAATGTCCGTCGGCACCTAATTGTATTTTTAATACTTTCATTGGAACTAATTGTAAGTATAGATTGGAATATAGACTGAAATCAGGCAAGGGAATAACCGATTGATTTGCTGATTTCTGGAAAATAAGTTGATTCTCCCAATGTAAAATGCCTAATTGTAGTTTTTGATTCCATTGGGCAGTGATAATTTGGATACTACTTCCATGTTGTTCAGGAAGCGCTTGTTCATTGAAATATACATAATTGGTGATATTTTCTACCCCTACACTGAATGTTGATTTAGTATGGGGGATATTTAATTCTCCTCCGATGAAGACTCGCTGTGTTTGGACAAAGTCATCACGATCCCACCAAAAAAATTTGGAATGATAATGTTTTTCATAAAAGGAAGGAGTGATATTTTTCATGTATGCACTGACTTTCAGAGATGCCGTATCTTTGAAGGCTGGAATACGGGTTTCGATACTTCCCGATAGATCAATGTCTCCCAAATTTTCTCCTAAAACTCCAAATTCCGCGTGTGCATTATAACGGAGTATTTTACCTGTGGTTTTGGCAATTTCACCACCAACAAATGTAGATGTTTGTGTTTCTCTCCATTCGGGAGAAATAGAATCCATTAAGAAATATTGTCGATAGTCGAATGCTGCATAGGCCGTTAAGTCGAATTTTGCCCATTGGGCAAAGCCTTCCCGTAGAGAAATTCCCAATGTGTTTTTGATATTCCATGCTCTGGTTGTATCATTGGTTGCCATATCAATATATTTATTGGCATACAATGTGTCCAATCCTATATCATTTGATATAAATTTATGTTTTTGCACATATAAATCTGCTGTATGGATAATACTTCCAACCGGAATAAAACGGGTGATATCTTGTCCTTCGGAATCTGTTTGTCCTGTTTCTCGTTCAAATCCCAGATTATAGCGATGGGTGTAAAAGAAACGACTTCCCTTTACACGATTCCAAGTGTTGTTATACCAAGTCGGAATATCCTGACTTTTCATATTTTGGGTTTCGTCGATGGCATCCGGACTTGTAATATACCTGTCATCAGTTATTCCTCCGTTTTCCTCATTGATAAAATTCCTGTTGTTATAAAAAAAATGTTATCGGTATTTATCAGAAAAAAAGCTACTATATATAACAGCATCTACATGTTTAGCTCCTTGATAAGCATAACGCCCCCTGGCATAAAGGTAATCGATGTCTACTCCGATGTTTAGTTTTTTGTTGAGGTTAACGGAAATTCCCCCAGAGAGCCTTTCATTTTTTGTATCTCCGGCTCCTTCAGATTCATATTCTAATTTAGAATAAGGTACTCGTGTGTTGATAAAATTAAAATTACCGGGCTCCCTGTTGTAAACACTATAGGCGTCAGTAAACATAAAATTAGAAAGGGGTTTCCTTTCGGAAAAAATTCGTGAGAGAGCTGGAGTTCCTAGGTTTCCTAAATATGACATGGATACCCCTAAGCCATCTACGTATCTCCGGTTTGGAAATCCGGTAAGAGTTGTATCAGGATTACCCTCTCTGAATTCACCGAGATTTTCGGATATTTTCCAATAATATATGGAAAGACTGTCCCGAAAAGGAGTGGTATCTACATAGGTGAATTTTTTTCGTTGTTCTGCCCTGATGGAATCCTTTCTTGCCTGGATGGCTGACTGGATTTGACGAATGCTATCTTGTCTGTGTTGGTTTTGTATTTGTAAGAGACTATCTTGTAATATTGAGAATTGGTGATGAGATGCAGATTGAACGGTGGTCGAAGATATGATAAACAAAGTAACGCACAATAGAAAAAATAGACGGAAAAACTTAGTATAAATCCGGAATTTCTGTCTGTCCTTGTTTGTACTTGATAAATCGGTTGTATGTTGTTTCATCCTGTCAACCCGCGTTCATTTCTACCAAACGCTTATAATTTTTGAATAATGTCCATTCCTGTACGGATGGCTTTTTCATTCATTGGCAACAAATGATGATGCCTTTCCGGTAAAGATTTTTTAAGTCCCAGCATAACGCTTTCCAGTTTTACCACAGGAGACGCTTTTAACATTCCTCCTAATACGAACATGTTAAAAGCCTTACTGTTACCTGTTTCAGTGGAAGTCTTCATTGCATCGATCTTATAAATTTGGATATCTTTCCTTGTCGGTGGATTTGGAATCCCATAACTATCGTATATTAAAATGCCTCCGGGTTTTACTGTTTTTTCGAATTTATCCAAAGAAGGTTGATTGAGAATGATAGCAATGTCATATTCATTTAATACAGGAGAACTAATACGATCGTCACTTACAATTACTGTTACATTAGCAGTACCTCCCCGTTGTTCCGGTCCGTATGAAGGAAACCATGAAACCTCCTTCCCTTCCATTAAACCTGAGTATGCAAGAATCTTTCCCATTGAAAGTACGCCTTGTCCGCCGAATCCGGCTATGATGATTTCTTGTTTCATATTGTTTGAGAAGTTGGAAGTAAGAAACTTGGCGTGTGAATTTAATTTATACTCCAAATCTCTTACTTCTTAAATTATATATTTTTTAAATCTCCCATAGGATACATGGGGAACATATTTTCTACCATCCATTTGTTGGACTCGTCAGGATTCATTTTCCATCCTGAAGAACAAGTAGATACAAATTCAACCACAGATGTTCCTTTACCAGCCATAGAATTTTCAAATGCTTTTTGCAGCATTTTCTTTGCTTTTTTGATTGCCGGGGCAGTATGTACCGATTGTCGTGTTACCAGACATGTTCCTTCCAGTTGAGCCAATAAATCAGAAATTTTTAAAGGGTATCCGTTCAATTGTTCATTTCTTCCGAAAGGACAAGTTGATGTTTTCATATTCATCAAAGTAGTAGGAGCCATTTGTCCTCCTGTCATTCCGTAAATAGCATTGTTAATGAAAATAATCACAATATTTTCCCCTCGGTTGCAGGCATGGATAGTTTCTGCAGTTCCGATAGCAGCTAAATCTCCATCTCCTTGATAAGTGAACACCATTTTGTCAGGATTCAACCGTTTGATAGCTGTAGCAATTGCCGGTGCGCGTCCGTGTGCCGCTTCTTGCCAATCAATTTCTATATAATTATATGCAAATACAGCACAGCCTACAGGAGCCACTCCGATGGTTTTTTCTTCCATGCCCATCTCGTCAATCACTTCTGCAACTAGTTTATGTACAACACCATGGCTACATCCCGGGCAATAGTGCATGGGAGTGTCGTTCATTAATCTTGGCTTGTCGTAAACCAAGTTTTCAGGTTTTATTATATCGGCTATATTCATTTTTTTAATTTTTCTTTTAATGCTTGTAATACTTCATCCGGAGTAGGAACAATTCCACCTAAACGGCCAAAATGTTCAACTGGTATTTTGCATTCTACAGCCAGTTTAATATCTTCAATCATTTGTCCGGCATTTAATTCTACTGAAAGGATGCCTTTGACTTTTCTATCTACATAAGAACGTAAAATTTTAGTAGGGAATGGCCATAGGGTAATAGGACGAAGTAACCCTACTTTTAAGCCTTCCTCCCTGGCAGTTTCGATTGCTTTTTGGCTGATTCGCGCAGCAGATCCGAAAGCTACAATGATGTAATCCGCATCATCGCACATAATTTCTTCGTAACGGACTTCGTTTTCTTCTATTTTTCTATATTTTTCCTGAAACCGGATATTATTCTTTTCCATGATGGCAGAATCCAATTCCAAGGAAGTAATTACATTTCTTGGACGAGAGGCTGGTTTTCCTAATGTTGCCCAAGGCTGTTCTTTACGAATTTCTTCTTCGGTTTTTCTGGGACGAAATTCCGGTAGTACCACTTTCTCCATCATTTGTCCGATTACTCCGTCCGAAAGAATCATTGCAGGATTATTATATTTGAATGCCAAATCGAATCCGAGCACAACATGATCGGCCATTTCCTGTACTGATGCTGGAGCCAGTGTGATAATCCTGTAGTCGCCATGTCCTCCTCCTTTTACGGTTTGGAAATAGTCCGCTTGGCTTGGTTGTATGGTCCCTAATCCAGGGCCTCCTCGCATTACATTTACTAGTAAAGTAGGTAATTCGGCTCCTGCCATATATGATATTCCTTCTTGTTTCAGACTCATTCCGGGACTGGAAGAGGAAGTCATAACCCGTTTCCCGCATCCGGCTCCACCATAAACCATATTGATTGCGGCAACTTCGCTTTCGGCTTGTAACACAACCATTCCTGTGGTTTCCCATGGCTTTTCTTCCATCAGGGTTTCCATAATTTCCGATTGAGGAGTAATAGGATATCCAAAATATCCGTCGGCTCCATATCGAATAGCTGCATGAGCAATGGCCTCGTTGCCTTTCATTAATTTTACTTCTTCTGCCATATCTTTATTCTTCTACTTTTACTTTGTATACAGAAATACATCCGTCAGGACATACCCACCCGCAATTTGCGCAACCGATACAATTATCGGGATTCTCCATATAAGCATAGTTATATCCTTTGTTGTTTACTTCTTTATTAAGAGCAAGCACATTGGTTGGACAGGCTACAACACAAAGATTACAGCCTTTGCACCGATCTGTGTTAACTATGATTGCGCCTCTGATTTTTGCCATATTAATTTTCTTGTAATATAAAATTGAATTTTTTTTGAAAGTGCAAAGATAGTGCCGTTTAGGCAAAAAACAATTCTTTTGTTTAATAAAATCATTTTGAAATTGTTATTGTAGCCTGATTACCGGATATGTTTGAACTTTAAACTTCTTACTTCCTACTTCTTAATTTCATTATATGATGTCGAATGGATTTTTGTATGGTATTATTGTACAATTATATATTTTTTCTTGTTGGAGTAAATCTATTTTTGTCCTAAAACTAATTATACTATAAAATGACGAAGAAAATTGACTTTAGATTTATTTTGTGTTTGGGATTTTTAATGCTAGTGTCGATTGTTTATGCACAAAAGCAAAATATGCTTCTTATAGAGGCAGAGAGTTTTACAGATAAGGGCGGATGGGTAGTAGATACTCAGTTTATGGATCAAATGGGCTCTCCTTTTTTGTTGGCTCATGGTATGGGTAACCCAGTAAAAAATGCTTTAATAAATACGGATCTACCTAAAAAAGGGAAATGGCATATATTTGCCCGGACATGGGATTGGTGTTCTCCTTGGAAAACGCAAGAAATACCAGGTCGTTTTCAAATCATTGTGAATGGGAAAACTTTATCTAATGAACTTGGAACCGGAAAACAATGGGGTTGGGAGTATGCCGGAGAAATAGACATTGATAGCAAGGATGTGAATATACAATTGCAGGATTTGACTGGATTTGAAGGACGTTGTGATGCAATTCTTTTCTCTCTTGAGAAAAATGTAAAAATTCCTAATGAAGGGGATGAAATGTATCAGTTCCGGAAAAAAATGTTAGGTTTTTCAAAGCCTGAAAATGGGGGAAATTATGATTTGATAGTTGTAGGCGGAGGTCTCGCCGGGTTATGTGCATCGTTAAAAGCGTCTCAATCAGGTCTTAAAGTTGCTTTAATACATGACCGTCCTATCCCGGGAGGAAATAATAGTAAGGAAATCGGAATTGTAGTAAGTGGAGGAGTGATGTTAGATCCTTATCCAAAACTAGGCTATATTATTAATAAAATAGGAAACATATATATAAATGCTGGTCAGATAGACCAGATGTTGCAGGAAGAAAAAAATCTATCTTATTTTCCGAACATGCATGTTTTTGAGTTAGAAAAAGAAGGGAATAAGATTAAATCTGTCATTGCAAGAAATATAGAATCAAACAAGGAAAAAATATTTTATGCTCCTCTCTTTGTAGATTGTACAGGTGATGCGAATATCGGTTATTTAGCCGGAGCCCATTATTTAGTTGGCAGGGAAAGCAGACAAGAAACAAGGGAAACGTTAGCACCGGATATGAACGATAACATTGTATTGGGAGCTACAATTAAGTGGAATAGTAAAGATTCTGCTACTCCTGTTTTTTTTCCGGAATGTCAGTGGGCATTGAAAGTTGATGATAAATCTTGTGAGAAGGTATTGAAAGGGAGCAATTGGTGGGAAGCAGGTTTCAATTATGATCAGGTGAATGAAGCGGAATATATCAGGGATTATCTCTTTAGGGCAATTTATGGAAATTGGGCATTCCTGAAAAATAAAAGTAAAGATAAAGAAGAGTTTACCAATAAAGAATTGACTGGTGTATGGTATATTGCTGCAAAACGAGAATCACGTCGCTTGATAGGAGATGTGTTTTTCAAACAGCAAGATATTGAAAAGGAATATATCCAATATGATGATGCTATTGTTACCGGAACCTATTCTATAGATCAGCATTTCCCTACTCCAAAACATAATTTTTTCTTTCCGGGTGAAGAATTTATTTCCGTTCAAAAACATAACTTTAATCCGTTGGGAGTTCCTCGTATGTATTTGAGAAAAGATCAAGTGAATGGACCATACAGAATACCCTATCGTTGTTTATATTCTAAAAATATAGAAAACTTGTTTATGGCTGGACGTAATATCAGTGTGTCCCACATTGCACTTTCCTCCACTCGTGTACAAGGAACTACCGGAATGATGGGTGAATTGGTTGGAGTAGCAGCAAACCTTTGTGTTAAATATAATTGTTCTCCCCGGGAAATTTATACAAAATATTTAAATGAATTGAAAGATTTATTGAAGTGAATCAGGATTTCTTCATTCCTTTTTTGCTGCGCCAAAAAAGGAATCAAAAAAGGCGTTTTTGTCAAAATGAACTTGCTCGCTCGCTGCGCTGCGCTCAACTCGCTTCGAACAGCATTTTAACAGCAAGGAAAGAACCCCTACCCCTTATTTAAGGGGAAATATAATGGCCTCGGGCAAATGGCGTGAAGAAAAATACGTAGTGCAGGCGTTAAGAATAAAACCTTGTTTGAGCATCAGAGATGCGAGTTTGGTTTTATTTAGTCGTAACGCAGTATTTTTTAGTCATTTGGACGCAGCCTTGATTTTTTGCTTCTTTTTCATTAAGGAAAAAGAAGTATAAGATATAAATGTAACAAAAGTCAAGATAACTTGAATT
>JAVBMM010000097.1:0-17996 GCA_031552425.1 Bacteroidales bacterium
GGAGAACGCATGTCATAACTGATTTTTGTTCGCTCAAAATCATCTATGTAAGAATATTTTCCTCCATATTCACTTTCATAATGCCCGGGAATTAATTGTGCAAATTCAGCACTGAAATTGATTTGCGAAGGAGCTGTTAAATCAAGCAACGGAAGTTTATCTACCAAATTTGTCAACCATTGAGATTCCGTTCGAAATGAAGTGTTGAAACCCCATAATGTATTTCTTACGGATTCTTCCCCAATATTGTTTTTGGCGGTGAGGGGAGTTTCCCGTAGGTGCATGATGGTTGCCCCAACATTGAAATCTTTGCTGAATTCGTAATTAAGATCCAATCCCATCATGGTCTTTCGTTGCATTCCGTACATGGATTGGTTTTCGAGGGAGACCTGTATAGGAGTATTGGAATCTTGTAAACTTGGGTTAAGGATAGTAACGGTTCCTGAAATATAATCTACAGAATAATCGGTACCTTCTACTAGTAAAGCCCCTCCTGCAGTTACCCGTACTGATCCGCGGGGAACATTCATTGCTCCTAAATAAATTTCCGATCCGGAAGAGGCTTTGTATTCTCCTTTCATGCGGAATTTATTTTTCTCAGCTATCTGTTTGGCAACAGTCATTGTAGAATCATAAAGCTCCTGAAAAACATATTTTTTAGCAATGGCATCATTATTGATTTTTTTTCTTAAATGAGAACCAAAAGGTTCTGTCACAGGAAAAATTATTTTTCCTGTTTGTGAAATAATAGTACTTCCTTCTATAAAATCAAAGAATCCATCCGGATACGGATTTTGACGAGAATCCAACCTGTCTAAGTTCATTACCCGCAGGAGAGGCATGTTGGCAATTGCACCTTCTGTCAGGTAATTCATGTAAGTTCCTATAGAGTCACTTTGATATAAAATATCCAGCCTGAATTTTTCTTGTTGAACGGAATAGGCATTTAGGGAATAAACATTCTTCATCATTAAATCCCAATAAGGGGATAAAGGATTCAAAGCTGTTCCTTTCAGTAATTTCAGGTAAATATTTTCGGAGGTGCTTTTGGGATTATCTGTTGAAAACTCTCCAACTTGATATGTCTTTCCTCCATCTGCGATATATTCGAATGCAATCGCCAGTACTTCATCCGGTTGTAACATTGTTTTCAGAGAAAGAAATCCTACCTGCGGATGAAAAGTGTATTCTGATGGATCTAATTTACGAGCGCTTTCAATTTTTTCATAATCTTCTCCTCCAACGAAACCTTCTCTTTCGAGCGCTTGTGTGACGGAATTAATATTTCTGGCATCCGGTATGGTTTTTAATTTTTCATATAAATTATTTGCATAATTATCAGGAATAATGGGAGCTCCAGATGTCGGGTTAATTCCTGTTGTATGGATATATTGCGGGTTGCTTTCTCCTAAGTCTGAAAATGCTACGATATTACGAGCTTCATCATATCTTCCTCGTTTATTTGTTACCCATACTTCTATCCGGTTGATTTTTATACTTGATTGAATGTATGGTAAAGTACTCATAGCAGAATCATATGTATCATGAAAATAATGTGCAAAGAAAAAATGCCGGTTTTCATCATATTGGTCAATAGACAATTCGAACGGAGTTGTTTGCACCCCTCCTTTGGAAGATACACTTTTAGATTCTGAATTTTGTTGGGATAAAATGGCTCCCACATGTAGTTTCCCGAATTGTAATTCTGTTTTAATACCAAAAAGTGCTGCACCTCCGCGAATCAATGAATTTGATGTAGTCATGCTTACATTTCCGGCTTCCAATGTTTTGATGATTTCGTCTTCTTTTCCCTGGTAAGCTAATTTCAGTTTTTGGGCATCATAATCAAAAGTAGCTTCGGTATTGTAATTCATTCCGAAGTTGACTTTATCTCCCACTTTGGCATCGACGTTTAAGTTAATTTTCGAATCGAAATCAAAAAACGTCCGATTACGCGCATGTTCCGGCATAGATGGATTTTCTGTAACATTGCGTTTGATTCCCAATAAAACTTCTGCTGATCCCTGTGTCTGTAACCTTACTCCTCCGGGACCGAATATTTTTTCTGCAGGACCTAAGTCAAATTGCATGTCAAAAGGAGAAAATTGCTTTTTCTTGTCTCCTTCCTCTTGTAATTCTGCATTTTTTGTTTTGAAATATGAATTTAGACTTTGTTTAATAGAATAATCTTGATATTCTTGAGAAGACATGGAAAAAGGAGTAGAAATGATCATGTCTCCCACTTTGGTTTTCATTAAATATCGGTTACTTACCGGATCATATTCAATTTCTGATTTTACGTTTTCTGGAGTTTGTAGATCTACTGGGTGTTGTTTGGTAACATCTTCGTAGGTTTCCGGCGTGGTTTTGGCTACCGGATATCGTATTTTTTGTTCTTTTTTAGTGGTATCGTTTGAACTTCCTTCCAATACGGTCATTTCAGGAAGAGCTTCTGTATAAGCAGAACGGTCTGCATTCAAGGCATATATACCAAGAAACATACCGACAATGGTAGAGACAAATATGTGCTTGTGCCATTTATGCATCAAAGCATTTTTAATGCGATTTTGATGATTTGTTCTACGGAAGCTTCCGGATTTTCTTTTGTAACTTTGGCTACAACTTTTCCTGAAGCTGCTTGGTTGAATCCTAGCATTACCAAAGCTGCTACTGCTTCTTGATTGGTAATTCCGAAAGCAGAGGTTTGTATGGAGATACCAGAACCTTCTGAAAGTTTAACTTTATCTTTTAGGTCGATGATAATTCTTTCTGCTGTTTTAGCCCCGATCCCTTTAACGGATTTCAGAACATTGGCATTTCCTGATGAAATAACGGATTCTAATTCAGAAGGGTTAAGAGAAGAAAGGATCATTCGTGCGGTGTTTGCTCCTACACCGGAAACACTAATAAGGAGTAGAAATAGTTCCCTTTCCCTTTTGTCGATAAATCCAAAAAGTTGATGTGAGTCTTCTCTAATAGCCTCGTAAACATAGACTTTTACATCTTTTTTGCCATTCAAAGCACTATATGTATATAATGAAATATGGGCAAGAAAACCCAATCCTCCTGTTTCTACAACTACAGTAGCAGGATTGAGTTCAACAAGCTCTCCTTTGATGTATTCCAACATAATATTCCTTTGTTATATATTAACGTATATTATAACGAAGGAACAAACGAAAAATTATAAAATACCTACCATAATCACTTCTATCATATTTTTCTGTTTCAATAAAGAAGATATGAAGGTTTGGATATTTTCCGGAGAGATACTTTGTAATATTTTTACATAATCAGAATAGCCATTATAATTATCTTCATAATATTTTTGAATAGTCCAGATCCAATAATTATTGTCTTGTTCATTTTCGGCTTGTTTCTTTATCATAAATTCTTTCACTTTATTGAAATCTTCTATACGAGGTCCGTTTTTTGCCAGATTTTCCAATTCTTGTTGAACAATTTGATTTAAGCGATATTTTTCTCCAGTATTTGTGTCAAATGATATTTGAACGGAAGATTGCCCCAAAGGATAAGAGGATATCTCTCCGGATACTTGTACGGAATATGTTCCACCTTCATCTTCTCTTATTTTTTCTGTATAAATAATCCGTAATATTTGTTGAAACATATCCATCTGTATCCGGTTGAGTAATGTAGGTTCTAAAAAGCCTGAATATACATCAATTACACTTGCTTTCGGATCTTGCATCACTTTGTTGAATACATTACTGATATGGCCTTTGTTGAAATTCACATTAATATCTTTAGGAGTTTCTTTCCTGTTAATTGAAGGTAAGCTTCCTAAATATTGCACAATAAGCGGTTGTATTTCTACAGGTTGTATATTTCCCACAAAAACGAAAGTAAAGTCGCTTGCATCTTTATAACGGTCTTTTCTCCAAGACATAATTTTGTTGTAATCAACATTTTTCATGTCAGATAATTTCAGGCGAGCAACCCGCTCGGGAGATTGATAAAGATTTTTGTAGAGAGTATCTACTAAAGAAACCAAAGGGTTTGCTTCAATACTTTTCAGTTGAGAAGAAATCCTTTCCATGTGGGATTGAAAAGCTTCCGGATCTGTACGAGGAGAAGTAAAATGTAAATAGATCAATTGAAGCATTGTTTCAAAGTCTTTCAAAGAAGCATTTCCGGAAAAACCTTCATAACGAAGATTGATTGTTGGATTTACTGTTACTTTTTTTCCTGACAACATCTTCTGTAAGTCAATAGCGCTAAAATCACTTAAACCTCCTATATTTGAAAAAGAGTTATATGTTTTAATGTCGGAAATATCTTTTTCCGGGAAAAGAGATGATCCTCCAGGGCTTGATGCTCTCATCATGATTTCATCATCCTTGAAGTTAGTCGATTTGATAATAACTTTAATCCCATTAGACAAAATATAGTTAGTTGTTTCAAAAACGGGGTCTTTTTTTATTGATATAATTTTTCCTCCTGTAGGGAGTTTTTTCATTAAAGGTTCATTACTTACTTTGTCTTCGTAAGGTTGTAATTCTTCATTTTTTATTTCTGAATACCAAGAGAGAAATTGTTCTTCTGAAGGGTGTGTCATTTCTTCCTTTTCAGGACAAGTGAGAGAAATAACCACATTTTTTTCTCCGGCTGTCATTTGTGCAAAATATTGGTTAAGATATTCCAAAGAAATATGAGGAGCTATTTCTTCCATTTTTTGATATTCATATGCTATGCCGGGAATAGATCCTCCTCTAGTGAAATGGTCGGCATATTCACGCGCGTAACTGATATTTTTTGTTTTGTTACGTTCATTATATGCATTTTCGTAGACTTTAAGTGTTTTTATTTTAGCTCTTTCATATTCTGATGTGGTAAAACCGAATTTTTTTGCGCGTTCTACTTCTTGTAAAATAGCTTTAAAAGCTTCTTCGGAGGCATTTTCTTTGGCCACGGCATGGATTTCCCAAGCATCTTTAGTTTGTGCGAAAAAAAACTCTCCATCATTGCCCCTTGCCTGAATAAACGGAGGATTCGCTTTTTCTTTCATTTCAGCAAAACGATCATTTAACATGAAAGCAACAACTATTTTGATATAATTCATGACTAATCCAGGAGTGGAGGCATAAAGCTCCTGAGGCATGGGGTCATGCTTATAGCAGAGCGAAACTATGGTGTTGGTACTTTCTTTGTCGGTAACAATTCCTACCAATGGTTTTTCATTGTCGGGTACAGGATAATAAATTCGTTCCGCAGGATTGACGGGACGGGGAATGTCAGAAAATATTTTTTTAATTTTTATTTCTACTTGGTCTACATCAATATCTCCGACAATTATGATTCCTTGTAAATCAGGACGATACCATTTGTGGTAATAATCTCTTAATTCTTTTGGTTTAAAATTCATTATTACATCTTCAGTGCCAATAGGCATCCTTTTAGCATATTGGCTACCTGGCATAACTAAAGGAAGTAGTTTTTCTAATTCTCTATAGCTCGCATGATTACGTGTTCTCATTTCTTCACGAATGACTCCTCTCTCTCTTTCAATTTCTTTATCATTGAGAGAAATAAAACCAGACCAATCATGTAAAACTAACAAGCAACTATCAACGATTCCTTCCCTGATTACAGGAACATTGGATATATTATAAACTGTTTCGTCAAATGATGTATATGCGTTTAGGTTTTCTCCGAATTTAACACCTATGGTTTCCAGATAATTAATCATTGTTTTTTCAGGAAAGTTCGTGGTGCCGTTAAAAGCCATATGTTCCAGAAAATGAGCCAATCCTGATTGATTGTCTTCTTCCAACACAGAACCTACTTTTTGAGCTATAAAAAATTCTGCTCGTTGTTTGGGTAATTCATTGTGTCGGATGTAGTAAGTAAGACCATTATCTAATTTTCCGTATCTTACGGCTGAATCAACAGGAATTTTTTGTATATCTTGTTGAGCAGCAATGGTATTTCCTAAAAAAAGGAAAACAATAATCTGTAGAGAAATGTAAAAATGTCTTTTCTTCATCATGGGAATAAATATGGATATTTAAATGACAAAAATATGAAAAACTAATTATCTTTTTTATCTTTGCCTCCAAAATTAAATAACATACAAGTTCTTTTATGAAAAATTATAAGCTGATAAATAACACTTTGGGATGGGTCGTGTTTGCTATTTCCTCCATCGTGTATTTGATGACAATTGAACCTACAGCAAGTTTGTGGGATTGTGGTGAATTTATTTCTTCTGCTTATAAATTGGAAGTGGGTCATCCTCCCGGAAACCCATTTTTTATGCTTACCGCCAATCTTTTTAGTCAATTTGCTCCTGATGTTACTCATGTAGCTATGATGGTCAATTCCATGTCGGCAATATTCAGTGCATTAACTATATTGTTCCTGTTTTGGAGTATTACCCATTTGGCACGAAAAATTGTAGTGAAAGATGATTCAACTATGGAAATTTCATCTGCACAATTAGTGATGATCATGGGAGCTGGGTTGGTAGGATCTTTGGCTTATACTTTTTCAGATACTTTTTGGTTTTCAGCCGTGGAAGGTGAGGTTTATGCTTATTCTTCCCTTTTTACCGCAGTCGTTTTTTGGCTTATTCTGTAATGGGAAAGTGTTGCTGATAAACCACATTCTGACCGTTGGATTGTACTGATTGCATATATGATGGGACTTTCTATAGGAGTTCATTTATTGAATTTACTATGTATTCCGGCTATCGTATTGGTATATTATTTTAAGAAATTTCCTAATGCAAATTTGAAAGGTTCATTAATTGCTTTATGCCTTTCTTTTGTTATTGTTGGTTTAGTATTATATGGTTTGGTGCAGGGAGTTGTAAAAGTTTGTGGCTGGTTCGAACTCCTTTTTGTAAATACATTAGGAATGCCCTATGATTCGGGAGTTTTGTTCTATGTAGTACTTGTTTTTAGTGTTATCGCTTGGAGCATTTGGGAAACTTTACAAAAACAAATAAATGACGCACGTTTAAAAATATCATTTATAGCTTCTATCGTATTACTAGGACTTCCATTTTTTGGAAGTAGTCCGTGGTTAGGAATATTCTTAATTGCTGGTTTAAGCGTTTTCCTTTTTATGAAAAAAGAAACTCCTGTCAGGATTTTCAATATAGTACTTACTTGTTCTTTAGTGCTACTTATAGGTTATTCTTCTTATACTTTAATTGTAATCCGTTCTGCTGCAAATACACCTATGGATCAAAATTCTCCAGAGGATATTTTTACATTGGGAAGTTATTTGAACAGGGAACAGTACGGAGACCGTCCATTAATCTATGGAGAAACTTATGTTTCCGAATTAAAACGTGAAAGTAAAAACGGAGCTTGTGTGGCTGTGATGAAAGATGATGGTCCTGTATGGACTCGTATTGTAAAAAAGAATGAATCGGAAAAAGATCGCTATTATGTTTCCGGGAGGAAGAATCATTATGTTTATATGGATGAGTTGAATATGTTCTTCACTCGCATGCACAGTAAAGAAGATCAAGCAATCAGGGCCTATAAAGAATGGGCAGATATTAAAGGGAAACCTGTGAAAATAGATATTTGTGGACAAGAAAAAATTGTGTACAAACCTACTTTTATTGAAAATATGAGATTTTTCTTCCGTTATCAATTGAATTTAATGTACTGGAGATATTTCATGTGGAACTTTTCCGGAAGACAAAATGATTTGCAAGGGCATGGAGATGTTACCAATGGAAACTGGATAACCGGTATCAAATTTATAGATGAATTATTGGTAGGTCCTCAGGAGGACATGCCTTATGATATTATTGGAAATAAGGGACATAACAAATATTATATGTTACCTCTTCTATTAGGTGTAATAGGTATTTTTTTCCAAGTTTATTCGGGGAGGAAAGGGGTACAAGGTTTTTGGGTAACATTCTTCTTGTTTTTTATGACGGGTATAGCTATTGTTATTTATTTGAACCAAACACCATTTCAACCACGAGAAAGAGATTATGCCTATGCCGGGTCGTTCTATGCTTTCTGTATTTGGATCGGTTTGGGGGTGTTGGCAATCGCAAAAGGAATGAATCAATATCTGAAAATTCCGGCATTGCCAGCTTCATTTGCAGCTACTATTATTTGTTTGTTTATACCTGCACAAATGGGAGCACAAAACTGGAATGATCATGACCGTTCCGGGAGAACTGTTTGTCGTGATTTTGGGAGAAATTATCTGAGATCTTGTGAACCAAATTCTATTATTTTTACATTTGGAGATAATGATACTTTCCCATTGTGGTATGTACAAGAAGTAGAAGGTTTCCGTACAGATGTCCGTGTATGTAACCTGAGTTATTTACAAACAGATTGGTACATAGACCAGATGAAACGGCAGGCTTATGATTCAAAGCCGTTACCGATTTCGTGGACTCGTTCCGAATATGTACAAACACATGATGTTGCTTATATTTATCCGTTAATTAACCGCCCGATTGAGGTTGGAAGTGCTCTACAATATGCAAAATCATCAGATCCTAAGTATAAACGAGTACCAGGAGTTTCCGAAAGTTTGGATATAATACCTTCTCAACAACTTTATTTTGAAATTGATCCGGCCGCTGTTATTAAAGGAGGTATCTTGCCTGCAGATTCCGCACATCTTATTTCTCCTCAGATGTTACTGGATTTTTCTAACAAACATTATTTAGCAAAAAATGAAATGATGGTGTTGGAAATATTACGTGGTGCTAATTGGGAACGTCCGGTTTATTACGCTACTACAGTAGGAAGGGAAGTGCAATTAGGGATGGAAAATAAATACTTCCGTATGGAAGGATTGACATATCGTATTGTGCCATTTGATGTTAATGAGACTAATCAACAGGTACAAACGGATGTTATGTTCAAGAGAATGCTTGAAGAATTTGAATGGGGAGGAGTTGATAATCCTAATGTATATTTGGATGAAAGTTCTATTCGTTTAGCTAAAACTTTCCGTTATTTATTTGCTTCTTTGGCAAATGCTTTAGTTAGAGAAGGCAAATTAGAAAAAGCCGAACAAGCATTGGATTATTGTCAAAAAGTAATCCCTCCTGCTAGTATCAGGTATGATTTCTCCGGTTTACAAATTGCAGAGGGCTACAGGCAAGCAGGAAAAATAGATAAGGCAGTTGAAGTGTATGAGCAAATTATAGATTATTATATGCGTAATTTGAATTGGTATTTCCGTTTGAATGAGAATAAATTCAGAAGCGTGTATCCGAAAGTTCGGGATAACTTGGATGTAGTGCAACATATTTTAGCTAATTACCAGCAAATAAAACCTGAATTGATGAACAAATATTTGTCTGAATTTAATTATTATTCCCAAATAGTTCAGTCAATAACATCATCTAACGAAAAACGATAAATTGCTGATTTATGTTTATAGAACAACCCCCCTGTTTTTACAGGATGTTTTTTCCGGGAGCTATCTGGAGAATAAATCCTTCTGAAAAACAGGTTTTTCTAACGTTTGATGATGGCCCTGTACCGGAAATTACACCATGGGTATTAGATATTTTGGACAAATACCATGTTAAAGCATGTTTTTTCTGTGTGGGAGATAATGTCCGGAAATATCCGGAAATTTATCAAATGATATTAGACAGAGGTCACAGTGTGGGGAATCATACATATCATCACAGGCAAGGATTAAAATCTTTTACAAAAACTTATAGCGCTAATGTAGAAATGGCGCAGGAATTGATTCAAAGCAAGCTATTTCGTCCACCTCACGGACACATGCGAATCAATCAGTTTTTTAGGTTGAAGCGTAAATACAAAGTGATTATGTGGGATGTTATTACCCGTGATTACAGTAATAAAATGACGGCAAGAGGAGTGCTTAATGTAGTAAGACGATACACTCGTCCTGGATCTATTATCGTCTTTCATGACTCTTTTAAAGCCTGGCCACGCTTGAAAGAAGCCCTTCCTAAATCTATCGAATGGTTGAAGTCAAGGGGATATGACTTTGGAGAAATAGAAAAACAAGTTTAGTCTTTTTTTAGTATAAAATAACCACAAAGAATATACAAGCAATCATTTTATTCTTTGTGGTTATTCTTTTTTTGTAAGACTCTTATTTCTTTAAGGCCTCAAATATCAATTTTTCTAGTTCCTCTGCTAACTCAGGATTATCTCGAAGACATTCTTGAGCAGCTTCTCGTCCTTGTCCTAATTGAGTTTCGTTATAACTGTACCAAGAACCGCTTTTTTTGATGATTCCAAGATCAGTTCCCAAGTCGACAATTTCACCTGTTTTGGAAATACCTTCACCACACATGATGTCAAATTCGGCTTTGCGACATGGAGGTGCTACTTTGTTTTTTACCACTTTCACCCGGGTTTGGTTTCCTTTTACGTCTTCCCCATCTTTAATTGCAGTAGTTCTCCGGATATCTAGACGTACAGAAGCATAAAATTTCAAGGCATTTCCTCCGGTAGTTGTTTCCGGATTGCCGAACATAACACCGATTTTATCTCTTAACTGGTTAATAAAAATACATGTAGTATTGGTTTTATTGATTGCAGCTGTTAACTTTCTCAAGGCTTGAGACATTAACCTTGCTTGTAATCCCATTTTGGAATCTCCCATTTCACCTTCTAGTTCAGCTTTGGGAGTTAGTGCTGCAACAGAGTCAATAACGATAATATCTATAGCTGAAGAACGAATCAATTGTTCTGTGATTTCCAGGGCTTGCTCTCCGGAATCAGGTTGGGAAATCCATAAGTTTTCCACATCAACACCTAATTTTTCAGCATAAAAACGGTCAAAAGCATGTTCTGCATCGATAAAAGCGGCAATACCTCCTGCTTTTTGTGCTTCTGCTATGGCATGTATGGCTAAGGTTGTTTTTCCGGAGGATTCAGGTCCGTAAATCTCGATAACGCGTCCCCTGGGATAACCTCCTACGCCTAATGCAGCATTTAGAGCAATAGAGCCTGTAGGGATAATGGACACTTCTTCAATAACGCTATCGCCCATTTTCATAATGGAACCTTTTCCGTAGTTTTTTTCTATTTTATCCATTGCTGCACGCAATGCTTTAATTTTTTCCGCATTTGGTAGCGGCTTGTTGGTCTCTGTTTTGTTTTCTTTTTCTGACATAATTTTGTTAATTTTTTAAGATTTGGTTTGAATGATTGCTTGTTTCTATTTCTTTAGGTTGAAATATTTTTTCTATAATTCCTTCTTCACTGATAATGAATGTTGTGCGGAAAGTGCCTAAATATTTTCTTCCATACATACTCTTTTCGCCCCAGACACCAAATTTTTCTACTAGATTTTTATCAGTATCGGCAATTAAGTTGAAAGGCAATTGATACTTTTCTATAAACCGAAGGTGTGATTTTTCGTTATCAATACTAATTCCAATAACTTCGTAACCCGCTTTTCTTAAATCAGAATAACCATCTCTAAAACTACATGCTTCTGCGGTACAACCGGAAGTATCATCTTTCGGATAAAAATATAAAACTAACTTTTTTCCGTTATAATCACTTGCTTTTATTTCTTTCCCGTTTTGATCTTTTCCTAAGATTTCAGGAATTTTGTCTCCAACTTTCAGTGCCATACGTAATGGTTTTAGACTTCCAAATCAATATTGAATAATTCATGCCAAGGTAAACCTTGTTTTTTTAGCTGTTCCATGAACGGATCCGGATCAAATTCTTCTACGTTGAAAACACCCGGTTTTTTCCAGTAACCTTGCAGAAACATCATGGCGCCTATCATGGCTGGAACTCCCGTGGTGTAACTAACACCTTGAGTACCGGTTTCTTTGAATGCATCTTGATGTTTACAGTTGTTATAAACATAGTATGTTAGTGATTTCCCGTTTTTATCTAATCCTGAAATCCGGCAACCGATGGAAGTTTCTCCCGTATAATTTTCTCCTAATTCTCCCGGATTTGGTAGGACTGCTTTTAAAAACTGTATAGGAACTATTTCCACACCATTGTACATAACCGGATCTATACGAGCCATTCCAATATTTTGAATTACACGTAAATGGGTAAGATATTCTTGTCCAAAAGTCATCCAAAAACGGGCACGTTTGAAGGAAGGAAAATTTTTTACCAAAGATTCCAATTCTTCATGATAGATCACATAAGATTCTTTTGGGCCGATATTTGGATAATTCAGTGGTTTGTGAATTTCATGAGGCTCAGTATATACCCATTGTCCGTTTTCCCAATATTTCCCTTTTTGAGTCACTTCTCTGATATTGATTTCCGGATTAAAATTGGTAGCAAAAGCCTTTCCATGGTCTCCTGCATTACAATCTACGATATCCAGATAGTGCATTTCACTAAAATGATGTTTAGCAGCATAAGCCGTATAAACTCCGGAAACTCCCGGATCAAATCCGCAACCTAAAATAGCTGTCAACCCCGCTTTTTTGAATTTTTCTTGGTATGCCCATTGCCATTTATATTCGAATTTGGCTTCATCTAAGGGTTCGTAATTGGCCGTATCCATATAATTTACGCCACATTCCAAACAGGCATCCATAATGGTTAGATCTTGGTATGGTAATGCAACATTAATCACTAATTCTGGACGAAAAAAATTAAGTAATTCAACTAATTCTTTGACATTGTCAGCATCTACTTGCGCTGTTTGTAATTTTTTGTTACCATACTTTGTTCCAATAGCATCAGCAATAGCGTCACATTTGGAAATAGTACGGCTTGCCAGCATAATTTCCGTAAAAACTTGTGAATTTTGAGCGGCTTTGTAAGCAACGACGGTTCCCACACCTCCGGCGCCAATAATAAGGACTCTACCCATTTTTTATTCTGATAGATTATAATTGAAAAATGATTAATTTTCTACAAATGTACATGATTTTTTTGGAAATTGAAGATTCCGTGATTAAATTTGTGCCTTTGATAAAAATAAAGATTATGAAAAATTTAATTAAAAAAATAACAATAGTTTTATTGACAAGTCCCATGTTTTTTATGCTTGGGTGTGTGAAAAATGATGGTGAAACTTCTTGGAAATTTGAGAACGAACCCGCTATCATTGCGTCTTCTAGCCCTACTACATTATTAAGTACCAGGTCTGGTGCATTTTTAGCTCCAATGTTAAATGGATATGATAAAGGGGATTGTGTATTGGCCAGTTTTAAAGTGAATTATACAGATCAGACCTTTTCCAATACTATTACTGAAATGTATAGTGCTATCCCTGTGGGTCGTTACAAGGTAGATATTACACCTAATGATCCAGATTCTTCTCATCATGAGTATGTTATACCTTCTTTGGCTTTTCGTTGGGGGTGTTATTTTGATAATCTGATTTTTGCAGAAGTTTTTCAAAAAGAAAAAGATGGAAAAGATTTTAGATACCGGGGTAATTGGACTTCAGAGTCGATTGTGAGATATTATGAAAATTTTGGTTATATTCCTACTATATACGTTAGTGGTAAAGCATCGCCTACTGAATCAGAATTATCAAGTACAATAGCTTATCCTTGTGCATTGGATTTGAGCGCTTTTATAGAAGCTTGTAAAGAAAAAAATTTGGAGAGTGGTCAACCTTATTCCGGCAGATTAATTAGAAAAGAACCTTGGAGCGATGATATTCCTGCTAAGTATAATGTTTTACGTCTCAGTGTTAAGTATTTATCAGGAACAGGAAGCAATGGAGAGCCTATATATTCTTATGCCAACAATGGAATAATAAAAATAGCTTTGAGTAAAGCTGACGAACCTTATTAAATCCTTGTACGTTTGCATCTAAAATTTCCAGCAAATGTTCAAAAAGATATTTCAAAACATTTTCTTTCTTATTACCCAACCGGCAAAGGCGTGGCATTTGTTGTCTGAAGATGATTGGGAGCAAGAAAAGTTTTTTTCCAATTATTTATATCCGATTTTTGGAATAATTACCCTCTTTGCTTTTCTAGGGGCTTTTAGAATTAATTTTTCCATAGAATCAGGATTAAAGGAGGCTATTTCAGAATTTATATCCTTTTTCGTAGGATTTTATTTGTCTTCTTTCTTAATGTTTGAATCAATGGACAGGATGTTTGAAAAGACATCTATGAAAAAGTGTCGGTATTTCGTTGCATACGCATCTTCCCTGATATATATCATTTCAATGATAGTTTCATTACTTAACGGTTTTGAATTGTTGTATTTGGTTTTACCATATACTATTTATATTGTTTGGGAAGGAGCTATTTCATATATGCGTGTTTCGGAAGAAAATCAATTGAAATTTACAATTATCGCTTCTTTGATAGTTTTTATCCCTTATGTGATTAGTTTTATCATACATAAATTTATGCTTACAGTTCCAGTTCATGCAACCATCAGCTAATATCAACATAAAAAATAAACGTGCGACCTTCGATTATGAATTGGTGGAAACCTTTGTTGCCGGTATTGTATTGACGGGAACGGAAATAAAATCTATCCGCTTAGGAAAGGCTGGGTTGACAGATACTTATTGTAGTGTTATAAACAATGAGTTGTGGGTGAAAAATATGTATGTTGCGGAATATTTTTACGGGACATATAATAATCATGAATCTCGCCGTGACCGGAAGTTGCTTCTCAGTAGAAAAGAAATCAATAAAATTATTCGTCTTTCAAAAGATACCGGTTTTACTATTGTTCCGACTAAGTTGTTCATCAATGAAAAAGGACTGGCAAAACTTGCTATTGCAGTAGCTAAAGGAAAGAAAGAATATGATAAACGTGAAGCGATTAAAGAAAGAGATGATAAACGTGCGATGAACCGAGCTTTTCTTTCGTGAAATTATGATTTGCGGATAGTGCTAAAACCATCGATGTGAATAATTTCTTGATCGGCCATATTTCGAATTACTTCTAAAGTTTGTTCTTCTTGGAAAGGTATTTCTTGTATTAATTCTTTGATCTTTTTTTCGGATTGATTTAGTATGTTAAGTATCAAACTGGAAATATTTTGGTATGTTTCATTGTTAATATTTCGTTTCTTCTTGTCTAAACAAACATCACATTGTCCGCAATTTTGGGAAGTTTTTTCTCCGAAATATTCTAATAACATCCGGCTTCGGCATTGATGTTGACTATTTCCGTAATATAAGATGTGTGAAATACGTTCGGAAAAACGTTTTTTCCGTTCTTCATACACAGAGATGGGGATTTGTATGTGTTTTTGTTCTTCTCTACTTTTTATGTAAGTAATATATGGTTTTCCTTTTGCCGGGATATAATGAATAATATGTAAAGATGAAAGCATTTTGAGAATATCGTAAACTTCTTTTTCTGTCATTTCATTTCTCACAGCTAAAAAACTTTCATCGATACAAGTAAAATCAGAAAAAAGACCGGTGTAAGAGCGAAGCACAATTTGTATCAAATCTTCAGCCTTTTTATTAAAAGAAGATAGCTTATACAGATCATCTCTTTGTGTGAGAAATATTAACCTAGACCGGTTGTTTGCCTCTTCCGTATATTCTATATAGCCTGATAGTTCTAAAATTTTCAGGGAATTTAATGTTTGTATGATATTGCATCTGAATGTAGTGCAAAAGTCTTCAATGCTAAAATTATATGTTTCTTGAAAACCACTTCCTACCGGTATTTGGAAAAAATATGCCAGTTTTTCATATACATCTTTAATAAAGTCTTTATCCGGAAATTCGTCGCTGATACGTTTTTTTAATTTGGCTTTATCGATAGAAGAATAAAGGGAAATTGCAAAGGCCTTCTTCTCGTCTCTTCCGGCACGTCCGGCTTCCTGGTAATATTCTTCGATAGAACCAGGCATATCATAATGGATAACGACGCGTACATCCGGTTTATCTATCCCCATTCCGAATGCATTTGTACAAACAATTACTCGGCATTCTCCGGATTTCCATTTATTTTGTTTTTGGACTTTATCTTCCGGATTTAGTCCTGCGTGAAAGAAATCTGCATTGATACCATGCAAACAAAGTTCTGAGGCAAGTTCTTTTGTCCTTCGACGATTACGGACATATACCAAAGAGCTTCCTGGAACTTTATCCAAAATATTTTTTATTTCGTAGATTTTATCTTCAGTATGTCTTACTATGTAAGCCAAATTTTTACGTTCGAAACTTTTTTTGAAAACATTTTTCTCCCGGAAATGTAATTTATCTTGAATATCATCAATCACCTCTGGAGTAGCAGTTGCAGTAAGTGCTAAAACCGGTACAAGAGGAAGTTGTTTTCTGATTTCGGCAATTTTCATATATGATGGGCGAAAATCATATCCCCATTGAGAAATACAATGAGATTCATCGACCACCAATAATGAAACTTTCATGTATTGTAACTTGCTTTGGAAAAGGTCTGTCCATAAACGTTCCGGGGAAATGTATAAGAATTTATAATCTCCCAGAATACAATTTTCCAAGGTGATAATGATTTCTTGACGACTTATTCCTGAATATACAGCGGCAGCTTTGATTCCTGTTTTTTTTAGGTTGTCAACCTGATCTTTCATCAAAGCGATGAGGGGAGTAATTACAATACAAGTTCCTTCCATAGTTAGAGCAGGCACTTGAAATGTGATTGATTTCCCACCTCCGGTAGGCATTATCCCAAGTGTATCTTTTCCATTGCTTATGGAATTTATGATGTCTTCCTGTAAAGGACGGAATTGGTCGTATCCCCAGTATTGTTTCAGTATATCGTGAAAAACGCTCATGGCTATTTTACGGAATGCGAATATCTTTTATCATCAATTGAATAGTTGTATTTCCATTATAAGTGTTTTCTTCAATAGTATAAGCTATATCAAAAAATTTACCGGATAAAATATGTTTGCTGAAGTGGTGCATATTAAATGCTATCGCAGCCATTGGAATAGCCGTCGTACTGTCTACAAGATCCAATTTGACATGTTCCATATTTTTCCCGACAACTTTGCTGGACCCAAAGTCTCTTACATTGCGAGAGAAAAAGACTGGTTTTTGATTATCGGGTCCATATGGGTTCAGCATTTTTATTTCATTGAACAATTTTTGATTTATTTCATTCAATGTGAGTTCAGCATCTATATCAAGGGAAGGAATCATTTGTTCCATAATCATATTTTCTTCAGCAAATGCTTCCAATCGTTGCTCAAACTCTGCTAAATTTTCCTGCTTCACAGTGAGCCCAGCGGCATAAGTGTGCCCTCCGAAGTTTTCTAAAATATCTTTACAAGATTCGATTGCTTTATATATGTCAAATCCGGTAATAGAACGTGCAGAACCGGTAATCATTCCATTGGAAAGGGTCATAACAATAGCTGGCTTGTAATATTTTTCGGTTAATCTTGAAGCTACGATTCCGATGACTCCTTTATGCCATTCTTTATTGAAAATAGTAATTGTTTTCCTATTTTCCATGCTTTCGCATTTTTCCAATATAGCATTAGCTTCTTCCGTTATTTTTTTGTCTAATTCCCTTCGGTCATCATTGTATTGGTCAATGTTTTCGCTTTTTTCTTTTGCAAAATCCATATTTTTGGAAAGAAGTAATTCTACGGCTTCTTTTCCTTTCATCATTCTTCCTGAAGCGTTGATACGTGGTCCTATTTTGAAGACGATATCACTCATCGTGATTTCTTTACCGGTTAATCCGCAAATATCGATAATACCTTTTATCCCATTACTTGGACTATAATTCAGTTGATTGAGTCCTGCATAAGCTAAAATACGATTTTCTCCTGTAACCGGAACGATATCCGAAGCGATACTAACAGCAACTAAATCAAGCAAGTGACGCAACCGAGAAAAAGGAATATTATTGCTTATTGTGAATGCTTGCATGAATTTGAATCCGACTCCACAACCGGAAAGATGTTCGTACGGATATTGGGAATCCGTTCTTTTAGCATCTAATACTGCTATAGCATCAGGAAGGATTTTATCCGGCATGTGGTGGTCACAGATGATGAAGTCAATCCCTTTGGATTTGGCATATTCTACTTTTTCCACTGCTTTAATTCCGCAATCGAGAGAAATAATA